>NZ_JBDWYG010000032.1:0-1576 GCF_039982535.1 Aliiglaciecola sp. | reverse complement strand
CGACAAAGAGCGCCCGACGTAGTGTGCCAATATGGATACGAGCATCGGCTGCCGCTAGCGTGCAATCTTCTAGCCACTGCCCCAGCTGACGTAGCTGTTGCCAGGCTGCCGCCAACGGAACTAATCGACTAACTTTTCCTATTTCAGCCATCATATAAAGCACTTTTCCATCCAACGGGTCACTCTTGCCATCATCTCCATGATGAATCACACCCGCTTTATACATGCGCTCTGGGTTCACCGTCCACACCTCCATTCCATGTTGCAAAGCTGCTTGCATGAGCTTCTTCTCGTAGCAACCACTGGGTTCCACAACAATAGAAAGCCCATCATAGCCTAACCCGTGCGCCTGCCTTTGGTATTCCTCTAGCTTCTGATCAATGGTGGGAAGGTCGTTGGCAAAGGACTCGCAGAGCTCAAACTCTGCTCCCATTTGATGGTACCGGCTATATACATCCAAGGTGCGACTGCTCACATCTACAGCTAATACAAATTGATTGCTGGAGGGCTTGTCTGATTGTTGAAATTGTGTAATCTTCTGCATAGGCATCCTCATAGTTTGAATTGGCGTTTGAACGAATAAGGTGATGTTCTTTTTTGAAGACATCAACCTTGAGGGTGCCTAATTATATGATTCAAGCGGACTCGAACGTGGTTCGGGTCTTTAATTTTAATAACCAGACTCGCCGCTTAAACGCTGGGTCGTTAGTGGGCTTTCAAACTTTGATATGAAAAAACTCTTTCTAATCTCAATAGCATTATTACTAAATAGCTGTTCTGATTATTATTTTGAAAAAGATTTAAGAGATGCAGTTCAAAGTCTTCGAGACTTACCGTACGAGGACCGAGTTGTAGATTTTTCCAATTTTACTTCTGAAAGTGACTGGTCTTATCTACTCATATTACAGACTGATGAAAGCGTGCCTTTAGAAGCCTATAACGAGTTTGGAGAAATGAATAACTACTTTGGCTTTAATATTGAAGACATGTCAACAAACCAAATGAGATTTTATTTATTATCACTAAGCAAAAAACCAATTGAAACATTTCAGATAGATAAATATCCTAAAAACTCTGAACATCTGATTTTCGAATCGTGTACCGATACATTGCGATATGGAATAATCTACAAGCGGAGTGAATCGACTTTTAATGTCTCATTTAACTCTTCAGACGCAGGAAAAGGAACTGCATTTTTAGAGCCCAATTGCTAATGAATTCGCCCACTAACAAGCGCATTAACTGGGGACGCGGACGTGCCGTTGGTTTCCGGAGTTGCTTGTTTTAACATTTTAGCCGTTTATTAACTCAAAATCTCCGCGCCCGTTATGCGCTGGGCCGTTAGGTTGAACTCCAATAACTAAAATGAAGATAACAATCCTAATATTCTGTCTAAGCTTCTTTTTAATATCATGTTATGATTTATTAGGAGAGATTTATGAAAAGGAATATGAATATGTAAGAAAATCTCAAATAGGTATTGGGGAAATTTCATTATTTACAGAAAAAGATAACCTTATTGAATACTTAGGCAAGCCAGACTCCGTAGTCCAGGGGTTTTACTATTATCATAAAA
>NZ_JBDWYG010000031.1:0-142146 GCF_039982535.1 Aliiglaciecola sp. | reverse complement strand
GTGACACTATCGAGCAATTAAGGGTGAATTTTACAACTGCTCTGCAAGATATCAAATATGATGACTTTGCAGCAAAATCATTGGCGAGCAATTTCACTGTTTTGCTGGACGACAAGCAAACAATCAGTGGCACTGGCAAGTCAAAACTTCTGGGCATCAGCAGTGATATAATTAACCTCAACAATATCGATGTCAAACACGATATAAATGGCCAAATAGAGCCTTACCAACTCACCGGAAACCACGAAATTACCCTGCCCTCAGGTTTGTTAGCCAATCTATTTCATGATGCCCAAAGCCTATCGCTATTGGTGCCCGAACAGTCTGTCACTTACCTTAATTCTTTGCTGCAACAAATTCTTCCTGAGTTAAATTTACTCACTGGCGATTTGACGCTAGATTTCGATAAAAATGATAGTAACAACGACTTCAACGGTGACTTAACTATTACCGGTTTAAGTGGAGAATACCAAGATTATCAAATCATTAATGCTCAAATGGGTGCTCCCTTTATACTTGATTCATCTGGAATTCAGCTTGACCATGGCAAGATTACGGTTGAAGAAATTAATGTAGGTGTGCCGATGACACAAATTGAAGCAAACATATCTATGCTAGATAGTGTGCCTAAATTGGACTTTGCTGAAGCTCGAATTATCGGCGGACGGGTAACCCTTGCTGATTTTTGGTTAGATAATCGCAAACAACTACTCAAACTTGATATTAACGATTTGGATTTAAAGCAACTTGTTGAGTTGCAAAACCAAGAAGGAATAGAGGTTAGCGGCGAGATATCCGGCGATCTACCCATTTATTGGGATTCAGGCTTTAGTAATATTGAACAAGGCACACTGCTCAATGATGGCCCAGGTACACTCTTAATCAGCAATAACCAAGCATTCAATGCCATTAAAGAACAGCAGGATCAATTGGCCTTTTTAGAGAACGTCGAATTTAGTAAACTTTCCAGTGAAGTTTCTTTATCAGATGATGGTTGGTTGGATTTAAAAATTGGTATAAACGGGATTAATCCTGACAAACAACAGGAAATAAACTTTAATTATAGCCATAAAGAAAACATCTTCACTTTGTTTAAGTCAATGAGGATAACCAACTCAGTACAAAATTCCATAGAAAAACGTATTCAACAAAGATTATCAAATAAGGATAAGAATCTGTGAAAAAACTGCTCATAATGGTTCCTGCAATGTTTATTGTTGCTTGTACACACACAGTGCAAGTAGAAACCAAGGAACCCATAACCATCAATATCAACGTGAAAGTGGACCATGAAATACGGGTCAAAGTTGATAAAGAATTAGACGATATATTCAGTGACGACAGTGACTTATTTTAAGGAGTAAGAATGAAAATTTTACGTATAACAATGTTAAGTGCCCTGCTCTTTTGTAGCGCTGTATTTGCTCTTGAGCTAGGCGACGCGAAAAAAAGTGGTTTAGTTGGCGAACAAGACAATGGTTATTTAGGTGCGGTAGTAAAGCGCTCTGACGTTTTAGAATTGGTTGGCAAGGTCAACGTTAAACGCAAAGCTAGGTATATGGAACTGGCCAAAAAGAACAATATATCTTTAACTCAAGTGGAAAAATTAGCAGCGCAAAAGGCCTTCGAGAAAACGGCTAAAGGCTACTATGTTAAATACGACGGAGAATGGGTAAAGAAATAGGTTTTAAATGGGCTTTTGGCTGTCTAAACATCATTTGATAATCAAAAGCCTTAGTTAGCGCTGTTGAAGTAGTGAAATTATATACAACAGAGATATGGACATGGATGTATTAAAACGTCTCGAAGAAAAAAACAAACAACATCAGCGATTATTGAAGAACCAAAATAAATGGGTTCTACCATTATTTTTATTCAGTATATTAGCCTTTATCATTTATTTAGTAACTATTTGGTACGTTGCGGATTTGAGTAGTTCAAGGGATCCTGAACGTCTGCCGGAAATGACGCGCCATCTATGGTTGCTATCCATGATCTTAACCGTTGGCTTAGGATCACTTTTTGTGATTAAGAGTTTTACATCGACTCTTTGTGTGGAAACTATTGCTCAAAGAGTAAATGCTAGCTTAAATTATATTAAAGTAATCTCCATTGCCTTAAAGCAACTGCTACTTGGCTTAGGCTTAATTTATCTGGGTATTTGGCTTGATGATTTAATCACGGCTAACCGTTATGACATAGCACAATTTTTCAGATTCGGTTTCAGTCATCCTCCACTTTTATTGCAAATAATTACAACAGGAATAATCGTTCTTTGTGGAACTTTGCTAGTCGCATCTATTTTACTTAATTTTGTTTTACTCCCAAAAGTAATTAATCTTCAAGTAAGGAAGCTAAAACACAAAAGTGCCTAGCTATTTAGGCAACTCAATCCGAAACGTTAAGGTTGCTCCACAACTAAAAAATAATACGTACTATTACCAATATCGACTAAATTTTCGAACATCTATACTTCCTTATTTCGATTAAACAAAATCCCTACCTTGTACAACATGATTATCATTAATGCGCCCACATTTATTCTTTATCGTCTTTTCAATCATAGGGATTTACATCAAGGACAATAAGTATGGAAAATAGCGAGACTTCGAGTACTCAAGTGCCTTGGCACACCATTTCTACCCAAGAAACCATTGCAAAACTTAACTCATCCGAGTTAGGCGTAACCACCTCGGATGCTAATAAACGCTATGAAAAACATGGACCTAACCGACTTCAACAAACTTCTTCTCGAAATCCTATACTTCGTTTTTTATCGCACTTCCACAATATATTAATTTATGTATTAATTGCCTCTGCAGTCATAACTAGCCTTCTAGAGCATTGGATAGATAGCGCCGTTATACTAACAGTGGTCATTGCCAATGCCATTATCGGTTTCATTCAAGAAGGTAAAGCTGAGCAGGCAATGAATGCAATTCGTCACATGTTAGCGCCACAAGCAAATGTTATTCGTGATGGTGAGCGCATAACCATTGATGGTGAAAAGTTAGTCCCTGGAGACATGGTGTTATTGGAAGCTGGTGATAAAGTCCCAGCAGATCTACGTATATTTAGTGCACATAATGCTTATGTGCAAGAAGCCATTTTAACTGGGGAGTCCGTTCCCGTTGAAAAAAACAGCCAAACAGTGGCAAATGATTCACCATTGGGTGACCGATCATGTATGGCGTTTTCGGGCACTCTAGTAACCAGTGGACAATGTAAAGGTTTAGTTGTTGCAACGGGCGCAGATACTGAAATAGGTCGAATTAGTGGATTATTGAGTAAAGTCGAAACCCTAACCACTCCCCTTGTTTCACAAATGGGCGTTTTTGCAAAATGGCTAACGGTGTTCATTTTAGTCGTAGCTGCGCTGTTAGTGGTATTTGGTACTTTTGTCGCAAATTACGAATTTACAGAAATGTTTATGGCGGTAGTTGGATTATCGGTTGCTGCTATACCCGAAGGTTTACCGGCGGTATTGACCATTACTCTCGCCATTGGTGTACAAGCAATGGCGCGACGAAACGCGATTGTTCGGCGGCTACCCGCAATTGAAACCTTAGGTTCAGTTTCAGTTATTTGCACCGATAAGACTGGCACCTTAACACGTAATGAAATGATGGTAGCTTCTATCCTTACCAATGAGCACTTATTCAGCCTAACAGGAAACGGCTACGAACCAAAAGGCACATTGAAGTTAGGTGAAGATAGCGTCACGCCAGATAAACATACAATGTTAGCTGAAATCGCCCGTGCCTCTGCCTTGTGTAACGATGCTGCCCTTCGCCATGATAAAGATAAATGGATTGTAGAAGGCGATCCTATGGAAGGCGCTTTATTGGCCTTTGCCGGTAAAATGGACTTAGATATACATCAAGAAAAGGCATTATGGACACGCACCGATGCCATTCCTTTTGATGCAAAACATCGATTTATGGCCACCTTGAACCATGATCATCAACAACATGGTGTAGCTTTCATTAAAGGTGCGCCAGAACAAATTTTAGCCATGTGTGAAAATCAACGGGCCGCAGACGGTTCAACAGAGCCACTAAATACAAACTACTGGAACCAACAATCTGAAGCCATTGCAGGCTTAGGCCAGCGGGTTTTAGCATTTGCAATTCGAACTCTTCCGCCAGAGCATACAGTACTAGAGCACCAAGATATCAAGGGTACAATTACCTTGTTGGGTTTAGTGGGCATGATTGATCCTCCTCGCCAAGAAGCGATTGAAGCGGTAGCCCAATGTCATCAAGCCGGTATCAAAGTTAAAATGATCACCGGAGATCATACTAAAACTGCAGCAGCCATTGGTAAACAAATTGGATTGGAAAATGTGGCAAAAGTACTAACTGGTGCAGATTTGGATCAGTTAGATGATATCGCTTTACGTCAAGCCGTGTTGGAGTGTGACATTTTCGCTCGAACCAGTCCTGAACATAAACTACGTTTAGTCATGGCGCTGCAATCTCATGGTTTAACTGTTGCCATGACCGGTGACGGAGTCAATGATGCGCCAGCGTTAAAACGTGCAGACGCCGGCATCGCCATGGGACAAAAAGGCAGTGAAGCCGCAAAAGAATCAGCAGATCTGGTTTTAGCTGATGACAACTTTTCATCCATCGTTGCTGCTGTTGCTGAAGGCCGAACGGTATACGACAACCTTAAAAAAGTGATTAGTTGGACATTGCCCACCAATGCTGGCGAAGCCATGACAATTATCGTCGCCCTATTAATGGGTATGACATTGCCTGTTACTCCCATACAAATATTGTGGATCAATCTGGTTACTGCCATCACCCTAGGTGTTGTTTTAGCATTTGAGCCTACAGAAGACGATACTATGTTGCGCCCTCCTAGAAACCGTCAAGAACCACTGCTTAATGGCAGTTTAATATGGCATGTTTTATTCGTTTCAGTGTTATTTTTGTGTGGTGTTTTTGGTATTTATCACTATGCAATTGAAAAAGGCTATTCAATTGAATTGGCTCGTACCATCGCGTTAAATACCCTTGTCGTCATGGAAATTTTCCATTTGTTCTTTATTCGAAATATTTATGGAACATCGTTAACCTGGAAAGGGATCCGCGGCACTAAATTTGTATGGTTAGTGATATTGGCCATTACTTTGGCGCAATTTTCAATTACTTATTTATCACCACTGCAAGCCGTTTTTGATACTGAGTCTATTCCGTTTCTTGATGGTGTCATCATTTTTGCTGTAGGCGTAGCATTGTTTACCATTATAGAGATAGAAAAACAGCTAAGACTGGCATTAAAGAAAACCGTTAGACATTAGCGCTAACCAAATTCTCTTTACTATTTTTATGTTTACAGTAAAGAAAATTGATTAGCTGATAAAGTCATCAATAGTTCCTTTTAGGCTTTGTATAACTCCTCAAGACACAGGAGATACAAAGCCTTTGGGTTTAATGGCAAGAACGGAACTTTGTAGCTGATAAAGAATTGTCTCTGCGGTATTACCAATTACAAGCCCTGCAATTCCAGTTCTTGCTACAGTCCCCATCACAACTAAATCTGCGCCTATGCTTTTAGCAATCTTAGGTAATTCTTGGCCTGGATCTCCGCGACTGATGTGAGAACGGATCGATAGAAAATTAAAAGACTCTTCGCCTAAGTTTTCCTTTAATTCATTGAAAACACTTTCCATCTTAACTTTTCTATTTTGATACTCTGATTCATACAACTCTCGCTCAACTTTTTCCGGTTGTTCAACCCATAAACTGATAAAACCGGCATCGGGTACTTCATAAGCATTAACGATGTGTAAAGTCGCAAACTCAGACAGAGATAAAGAGCTAGCGAGGTCGATTATTGTATCATTTAGCTCTTCATTGCAGCTTTCGTCATCCTCTACGTCAAAATCTATGGCGGCCATTACGTGTTTATATTCTGATAATTCATCTTTTTTCATCAAAAATACCGGACAAGGACAGTTACGAAGTAATTGCATATCGTCACTGCCTATAAGACGTTCTAGCCAACTAACCTTGTCCGCTTCTTTAATCACCAAATCAAAATTTTCCGCTAAAACTGCGCGGATACTTTCCAAGTAACGTTTACCGACTCTTACTTGGGTTTTGATTTGTAAGTCTTTATCCAATGAGTCAACTAATTGTAATAAATGTTGTTGTTCACCTTTGAGTATGTCTTGTTCTATCTTTTTCTTATCGATTTTTGCATTTTTAGGAATCGATAACTTCGGTATAACATACAATAGGGTCAAGTCAGCTTGATTATTTTTTGCTAGAGAAACTGCTCGCATTAATGCAGCTGAAGGTTCATTAATGTGATTGCTCATTACGTATAGAAAGTTCTTAAACCTTTTCATATTGAGTGTCTCCTATTACATTTTCATTTGATTGAACGTTTAAACCATCAAGCAAAAAGTTGGCGGTTCGATCTGCGGTATCTTGAAAGGGTTCTAAAACCAGATCAAAGCCAAGTAATGCTAGTTCTTCGGTATCTTCACTATTATGAGAAACGGCTCCCAGCTTTCCCGTAAAGCCAGCAGCATGTATTAATTGCGCTACTGTTTTGCGAATATCTTCAGATGATAAGCCGATGTGATGATGAGGAATGGTAGACAACAACCATTTTGTATTTTTAAGGGGTAATTCAAGAATAAATTCTGCATCTGTGGCATCGCCATATTCAGTATTAAGCCCTAGATAATTCCAACGTTTTATTGCTGAGGGGTTAAAATCCACCCCCAAAACATTTATGCCCTTTTGCTTTAGACGCAACGCAATAGCAGTGCCTAATCGCCCTAACCCAAATATGATCACTGGATAATTGTCGTTACCTTTATTATTGGAGGTTTTTTCGCGGGGAGCTCCAGGTCGCTCAAACCAACTAATCAGGGGTTCAAACAAAGCATAAAGTTGATGTGAATATGTGATCATATAGGTTGAAGCAGCGATAGTGACTATACCGACTAACGTAACCAAGCCTAAAATGTCGTTAGTTACATGACCTAAACTGATCCCCATCGCTATAAAAATCAGTGAGAATTCGCTTATTTGCGCCACGGTTAAACCAGCCAGAAATCCTGTTCTTTTACGATAGCCCAACATTCCCATAATCAGCATAACGATTAGCGGGTTTCCAATAAGTACAAATACTGAAAATATCATTGCTCCTTGGAAGTGAGAACCCAGCAAGGTTAAATCTAAAGAAGCGCCTAGGGCTACGAAAAAGAATAACAATAAAAAATCACGTAATGGCGCTAATCTGGCGGCGATACTCTCACGATAAGGCGTAGAGGCTAATGAAACACCGGCTAATAGCCCCCCGACTTCCATCCCTAAACCGACTATATCACCTATAGCTGCAAATAATGCGGCTTGGGCAATGGCATATATCACCAATAACTCCGGTACTTTAGCTAACATTTCAGTTAGTGGATTGGCAATATAGCGGACAAACACGATAACGAAGCCCACTAATCCGATACCTGAAATAGAGACCTGCCAAACCGATGATTCGCCACCATGTCCAGAACCGATCCCTATGGCGGCCAGAACGATCATAGCAAGCACCACAACTAGATCTTGAACTATCAAAAACCCCAAAGCTATTTGTCCATGGAGCGAGTCTATTTCGCGCTTGTCGGATAACAATTTAACGATGATGATGGTAGAGGAAAATGTCAGGGCTACAGCAACATAAACGCTGGTCAAATGCTCTAAACCAATGGCAATACCAATGTAATAACCAACGAATGAGGTAAATGCCACTTGTCCGAGGCCCGTTAATACCGACACTCCGCCAATGGATTTAATTAATTTAACGTCTAGTTTGATACCGACCAAAAACAGTAAAATGGCGATACCCAATTCGGATAAGAGGGTGATTTGTTCTTGAGAATGAACGATATCTAAAACTGAAGGGCCAGCGACCAAACCCACGGCAATGAAACTAACGATAAGGGGTTGTCGTAAGAGTAAACCGATAAAACCTAACAACGCAGCCAACACTAAAATAGCAGCAATTTCTGCAAACGATGACCCAGAAATAATATCAAATATGTTCACTACAGCTTCCCTATTTCGTTTAGCTCTATTGATTGAGCAATCGATATTTATCCTGCTAATTCATTTATTAATTACAACATCAGTGTTCAATATCGATACATTAATAAACGTAAATATCCCCTATTCTACTAATCGAAAACCTAAAACCAGATGCTTCACTTTTATCAGGCAATGTATTCTTGCAATAGATGCCTAAACTAACCTTAATGCCAATACACTTAGCTTAGTCAATAAACCCAATATTTTAACCATCCGTTGCGGTCTTAGGTTTATCTTCATTAACTTTTTTCATTACCTGATGATAACTTTAAACCCACAGAGACGATGTGATCTCCATCAACTTCTCGAACGATTAACTTCACTTCACCTAGTTTTACATGGTCACCCACTACGGGTTTACCGTGAAAATGATTAATTAAGTAACGCTCAATAGTAATACCTTCACTAGATGAGGAAACTTCGAATCCATAAAGTTGGGCGATATCGGTCAATCGTGCTTCTGGGTTTAATACAAACTCACCAAAAAACCGATCAGATTCTAAAAATGGGGAATGTGCAGCTGATGCGAAGAACCGCCCGAAAGCCGATCTTGCACTGCTAGTAGCTAGGATCATCACTTGATCATCGCTTAATAACTTTTCCTGCTCATCCACATCGGCAAGTATGCCTCTGCGTATTACGCCAACTACTTGGCTTCCCTCTGTAGATGGCAACTGACGAATGGTTGACTCAGCAGCGCGACTACCTGATAGCACCGGATAAATCAGTAGTTCTTTGTCTTGTTCATGTTTAATTTTTAATTGTAGATACTCTGGTTCCTTAGCACTTGGTGGTAATTCAATTTGCAACCATCTTGCCAGCGGTGCCATGGTCCAGCCTTGTAGTACTAAAGAAATCAAAACAACGAAAAATACTAATTCAAAATAGGTTTGTGTATGTTCCAGCCCAGCTAATGAAGGGAACAAAGCCAAGATGATAGGAACTGCACCACGTAAACCACACCAACTTATGAAAGTTTGTTCTCGCCATGGAAAATGAAATGGAAGTAACGATATTAAGACGGCAAGAGGTCTGGCTATAAAGATAAGCACAACTGCGATAGCAATGGCAGGAATGATAATAGGTACTAAGTTACTTGGGGTAACCAATAACCCTAGCATTAAAAACATGCCTATTTGGCTTAACCAGGCTATTCCATCATGGAAACGGTGAATATCATTACTGTAAGGGATTGACGTATTGCCAATCATCACACCGGTGATAAAAATGGCGAGGAAACCACTGCCATCCCAAAGAGTTGTAAGACCAAATAGACTTATCCCGCCAGCTAAGGCTAATAGTGGATAAAGAGAAACCGGTAACGGTACCCGTCTTAATAATTGAGAAAGAACATAACCGCCAGCAAAACCAATGGCTAACCCCAAACCCATTTGTCTAAAAAGCTCGCTAAAAATTGTCCAACCTTGATTGCCTTCGCCACTGAGTTGAAGAATTTGCACTAACGTAATGGTTAAAAATATCGCCATGGGATCGTTTGATCCTGACTCAATTTCCAGTGTAGCCCCGGTCCGTTCTTTTAGTTCTAAGCCTGCATTTCGCAGTAAGCCAAACACCGCCGCCGCATCGGTTGAACCGACTATTGCACCAATCAACAGTCCTTCTTGCCAGGGTAAACCTAAAATAACATGCGCTGCGTAACCGGTAATACCCGCTGTAATCAATACTCCCACAGTAGCTAAAGACAACGCGGGTTTTAAACTGACTCGAAAAGTATCTCTGCGGGTACCCAAGCCTCCATCAAAAATAATAATCGCCAAAGCCACATTACCAAACAAGAATGCTAGGCTAAAATCATCGAACTTTACGCCTCCTATACCTTGCTCACCAGCCAGCATACCTAATAATAAAAAGACGAGGAGAATTGGAGCGCCAATACGACGAGTTAAAACAGTCGCAATAACACAAAGCAATGAGAGAATAGCTGCAACAAAAATATTTTGGTAAATTATATCTATGGTCATAAGATTCCTAAGTAGGCCAAACTTCAGATAAAGACGGTTTGTAAATAATACTTCCTAGACTAAATTTACTAAAATTCGCTATCACTTACATAGTTTTTAATATCAGTGCTCCTTTTTAAAAACTGCTTTTATACTTATAAATACATTGACGACTAATGTTCAGTGGCAATACTTCTGCGAAATAATGCTAGGCTTGAAATGAAAAATACGGAGCCTAAACCAACAATAAATAGTAGTTGTGGCCAAACAATGAATAAGTCAGCCCCTCGGAAAACCACAGCTTGAGAAAACGCCATATAGTGACGAGATGGCAAAAGCATGGTGAAAGGTTGAATAATATCCGGTTGACTCTCAATCGGGGTTAGACCACCCGATAATAACATCATTGGAATTATTACAATCATTAAGAGTAACGCAAACTGCGCCATAGTTCGTGCAATAGTGCCAAGAAAAATACCGATCGCCGCTGCCGCAAACAAATAAATAGTGGTACCAGCTAACAATAACCAGCGCGAACCAACAATGGGAACATCTAATAAATTAGTGACAATCAACCACATGGAAAGAGAAAATGCGATTAGAATGATTAACCCATTAGCCCAAACTTTAGACATCGCTATTTGAAAAGAGTTGATGGGCATAACCAGTAAATGCTCGATAGTCCCGTGTTCCCTCTCTCTTAAAAGGGCCGCCCCTGTTAATATAATGGTGAGGATCGTAATCTGATTTAATAAACCATTAATTGCGCCAAACCACATGCCCGTGCCATTAGGATTAAAGGCTCGACGAGACACTAAGGTAACTGCATAGGATGTGTCTTCATCCGATCGGTTCACAAAATGATTAACTTCGTTGTTTACGATATTTTGAATGTAACTATTCCCTAAACTTGCTTGGGAGACGGCTGTTGCATCTACATCTATTTGTACTGTTGGTTGACGTTGATCACGCACATCTTTTTCAAAATTAGGTGGGATACTTACAACAAAAATAAAACGGTCATGATCCATGGCCTCATCGATCTCATCTGGATCAATTAATTCCGGCTCTTTGAAATACGGGGGATACAATGCACTAGCAATTCTCCTTGATAGCGCTGAATTGTCTTCATCAACAATTGCTACTGAAGCATTATTAACCGATTCACTAATTGCTGTAGATTGTAGATAAATATCAAGACTAAAGGAGTAAAAAACCAATCCTACAACCACCAAGTCTCTGATTACTGTACGTAACTCTTTGCTACCAAGATAAAATATATTTGACCATACTTTCATTTTTTAGGCCTCTTGCTTTTTTAATAACGCCGAAGCCATTAATACAAAAATAGGCCCAAATACCGCAAGAATTAACAGATCTTTACCCAGATCATTAAACCCTAGACCTTTAGTAAAGGCCGCAACACTCATATGCATATAATAGGTTGCAGGCCAAATCGAACCAATAAACTGTCCAAGCCCTTCTAATGTTGAGGTCGGTTGTATAATTCCTGAATATTGAATAGTCGGCATAACCGATAACACAGTAGTGGCAAAAATTGCTGCAACCTGAGTTTTAGTTATAGAAGAGATTAATAAGCCGAAACCGGTAGATGCACAGACATAAAACAACGCCCCTAAACTAAGGCCTAAAAAGCTGCCTTTTAATGGTACCTGTAATAGAAACACTACCATCATGGTTAAAATCAAAAAATTAATTAAGCCAATACAAACATAAGGAAGTTGTTTACCTACCAAGAACTCTAACGTGCTGGTGGGAGTAACATAGAAGTTTGTGATCGTCCCTATTTCTTTTTCCCTTGAAATACTTACAGCCATTAGAATTGCTGGGAACAATAATAATAACATGGCGGGTGTTTTCGGCCCTATGGAATAAATCGTTTCAAACGTAGGGTTGTACCGATATCGTGATTCCAAGGTAACATTATAATAAGCGTCTGCATCAATTCCGGCTTCCGTTGCCAGTACCGTCAGATATTTAATATGTCCACCAGAAACGTAGCCCTCAATGGTGCCTGCACGAGTCGTATTTGCCCCATCAATCCAAGCAGATACGCTAGGTGTTTCGCCTTTTTTAAGGTCTCGACCAAAACCTGGAGGGATCACTATTGCTAGGGTTATATCATTTGATTTTAATCGAGACTCTAGTTCTGTTTGTGTAAGTAACGGTTGTTTTTCAATAAAATATCGAGAACCTTGAAAGTTGCTAATATATTGACGACTTTGTGGCGTTTGATCATGATCAAGGACGGCAAATGTGAGATCTTCCACGTCAAGTGAAATGCCGTAAGCAATGACCACTAATAATATTGCACTTCCTAAAAATGCGAACGCCAATCGAATGGGATCACGGATCACTTGCTTGGTTTCTAGAAAGCTATAGGCAAACAATCTAAAAAGGCTAAACTTCTTAGGTATTACATGTTCATCTTGTTTGCTCGTTTCCGCAGAAGATGGCGCTATACTTAATTCAACGTCTTGTTGCTGATTATCGGTCTGGTTTTCACCAATTGCAGCTTGTATATATTCAATAAAAGCGTCTTCTAATGAGTCTGCCTTTTTTTCTGCCACTAAATTTTTAGGAGTGTCACAGACTAATACTTGTCCGGCATGCATCAATGAAATTCGGTCACATCGCATGGCTTCATTCATAAAGTGAGTTGAAATAAAAATCGTCACTTTATCTCGGCGAGACAATTCGATTAGCAATTCCCAAAAGCCGTCACGAGCAACTGGGTCAACCCCAGAGGTTGGCTCGTCTAATATTAAAATTTCAGGTTCATGGATGACGGCTACTGCTAAAGAAAGCCGCTGTCTAATACCAAGGGGCAATGATGATGCGTAGGAATGTTTAAACTCTTCTAGTGAAAAACGTTCCAGTAATGCCTCAATCCTATTTTTCATTTTGGCAACAGATAAATGGAATAATTTAGCGTGCAAAGTTAAATTTTCTAGCACACTCAATTCGCCATATAAGGAAAACCCTTGAGACATAAACCCTACTCGCTTGCGGGTTTCCAGGTCGGATGCATCAACCTCTTGACCAAAGAGTAAAGCTTTTCCTTCCGTTGTAGGTAAGAGTCCCGTTAGCATTTTCATGGTTGTCGTTTTACCGCAACCGTTGGAGCCTAAAAAGCCAAAGATTTCCCCCGCTTGAATATCGAAACTTACATTATTTACCGCCGTAAAATCGCCGAATTTACGAGTTAACCCTTCGGCAACGATGGCAGGAGTTGCTTTAGATTGCTCAAATGGAGGAATGACTAATTCTATGTCTTTTTGCTGAACATCTGTGGGTAACAGTTTTACAAATGCCGCTTCTAGATCATCAGTATTTGTTTTAGATTTTAATTCTTGTGGGCTACCAGTTTCTAGAATAACCCCGTTGTTCATAGCAACTAACCAATCAAAGCCCTCTGCTTCATCCATATAGGCGGTAGAAACAATAACTGTCATCGACGGTCTATCTTCGCGGATACTGGCGATGAGTTGCCAAAATTGACGCCTAGATAAAGGGTCAACGCCTGTGGTGGGTTCGTCTAGTATGAGTAGGTCTGGATTATGTATTAGCGCACAGCACAAACCTAACTTTTGTTTCATGCCTCCTGATAGTTTACCTGCAGGCCTTTTAAGAAATGCATTTAATCCAGTGGCAAGGGTTAGTTTTTTAATTCGACTATTACGCTCAGTGGCACTTAAATCAAATAACTTCCCGAAAAAATCCAAATTTTCTTCAATACTAAGCTCAGAATATAGGTTTTTACCTAGTCCCTGTGGCATAAAGGCTATGCGAGGTCCAACACGATTGCGATGCTCTTGAGAGCCCATATCTCCGCCTAAAACCTCAAGATTACCCTGCTGTAACTTCCGTGCCCCAGCAATTAAACTTAATAAGGTAGACTTCCCGACGCCATCGGGTCCAAGTAATCCAATGACTAAACCCGAGGGGATATCTAGCTCGATACCATCAAGGGCGACGGTCTTTTTATATACATGCCTAAGGTCCCGAATCGTAGCAACGGAAGACTTAGTGTCTGCCTTAGCATTATCCATCAGTTACTGCTTTTTTCTGTATGATTTTCAGTCGGTGGAAAGTTTTGCAACTCTTCAGGCCATTCAGACGGAGAATCATCGCCTTCAGGTGCTAGACGTATATAGGCCACACCACGCACGCCTGTTTTAACTTGTTCAATATGTTTTAACACCAACTCTTGAGGAATTTTTACTTTCACTCTAAACATCAATTTGTTTCTTTCATTCTGGGTTTCTACCTGTTTTGGAGTAAATTGCGACTCTGGAGAAACAAAACTTACTGAAGCTGGGATAGCGTAATCGATAATATCGAGTTTAACCCGAGCTTCTGCGCCAATGGCTACTCTATGTGCTTGATTAGAGGGTAAAAACACTTCCATATACACATCAGCTAAATTAATAATGGTTAATACTTTGCCACCACTTCCTAACACTTCACCTGGTTCTGCAAGGCGATATAGAACTCGACCGATAGTCGGTGATACTAAAGTGGCATCGTCTATTTGAGTTTCAATTTCATTAACGACGGCTTGTAATGCATCGACATTTCGCTGACGAGAAATTAGCATAGCGTCTGCGGCTTCAACTGATGCATCAGCAACCGCTAATGCACTTACTCGCGTATCATAAGTTTCTTTACTAACAGCAGATTTTTTAATCAAATCACTTGCTCTGTTTAACTCTTGTTTAGCTAATAGTTGTTGAGCTTTTGCCTGTGCAATGGAAGCATTTGCCGATGCAATTAGACTTTCGCCAGCAGCTACGTCAGCTTTTGCCCTCAATAATTGAGCTTCAAGTTGATCTGTATTAATTCGAGCTAAAGCCTGTTGGGGCTGCACTAAGTCTCCCTCTGAAGCAATAACCTCTTGCACACGACCAGCTATTTTTGTGGAAATATCAACTTGAACAGCCTCAATTCGTCCATTTCCCGATGCGAAATCGGAGGGTAAAGATGGTTGTTGGATAAAACTCCAAAGCAGCCAAAATCCTATCGCAACAATGACAACTAATATCGCAATAAAAGGTAATTTGTTACCTTGCTTCATTGTGTATCCTTAACGTTAATTTTTAATGTTTGTTTAAATATTTAAAGTGTTGTTTCAGAATTAGTTGTTCTGCCGTTAAACTAAATTCAATTTAACATCCGCAGCAATTTAGTCTTAAAACTGAAACCAGGTAATTTTTGTAAAGTTCGAATATAGTTGGGATAAATTTGGAAGCCTACATGTGTTAATAACCAAAATAATATTGTGTTGGCCGAAATATTTTGAGCAAAATTCAATATAATTAGATGAAGGAAATTTGAGGTAATTTCGTAATATTGAAGCCGAAAGCAATTTAAGAGTCATTTTTGGTTCTTCTACTATAATAATCTGAATTTTAATACTTGGTACATATTGAATAAATTCGCAATTCCTCTTACTAAAATGTGGAAACTACGTAGTGATACTACTCCAATCATTCTGCATCTTAAGTATCTAAATTAACTGTCCAAACTGGCTATTGGGTGATTAACGAAATTGAAAATCTGATTGATTTTAATTTTGGATTAAGTATTAACCACAATATAGCCAATACTTTCCCTTATTGCTGGAATGTTCATCTTTACTATACTTATCTTTTTGGCATCCGTTTTATCAATCAGAGAAAACACACCATGACAGTTAAACTAACTACGGATCATTCCTATTTAAAAATTGGCAAATTAAATGTCACTATTCGGCCAATATCAATTGAAGATAAGGATATCGAGGCTGAGTTTGTTAAAAATCTCTCCCCCGTAAGTAAACATAACCGTTTTATGGAAGGCATAAGAGAATTATCCCCTGCTATGTTAGACAAAATGTGTGACATTGATTTTGTCAATAATATGGCATACATCGCAACCATCGAAGAAGATGGAAAAGAGAAACAAATTGGGGTCTGTCGGTATGTCAAAACAGAACAAAACGATGCACGAGAAATGGCTATTACGGTAGCAGATGATTACCAAAACTTGGGAATAGGCACAGAGCTATTTAATCATTTATACGTGCATGCTAGAGCAAATTGCATTAACAAACTTTACTCAATTGATTTGCGAAGCAATACTAAAATGCATAGATTTGCTCAAAGTGTGGGAATGCAAATGGAAATCGACCCTGAAGATGATAATCAGGTTATTTATAGCATTACGCCCCGTTAGAACAGGGGGAGTGATTAAGAGCAATTAGGTAAATCGCATATCTGGTGATTTACCTATTTTCAAATTCTTGGTTTAATTAATACCTATACTCTTTTTTATTTTATTTACCATAATCAAGGTGCCCCATAGGCACCAAGCTTGTTATGCTCTCATCTTTTTATGTTCAATGCTTTGTGCATATATTTCTGCTTTTTGCAGTTCATTTAACATATCACTGGTGACCAAAACGACTTCCCCCGGACTAATTCTAAATCCTCTCGCTTGGTCTAAACGGTGGTCTAAACCAATCTCGAAATTGTCAGGTATTTTGCAGTTTTCATCAATAACAGCAGAATGAATTTTTACGTTTTTACCAATACTAACATTTGGAAGAATAACGGATTTTTCAACAAGGCTATTATTTTCAATAAGTACGTTAGAAAACAATAAAGACTGCTTAACTATTGCACCAGATATTATACATCCACCAGAAACGTTTGAATCTACTGCATAGCCACTTTGTGTTTTTTCATCAAAAATAAACTTTGCGGGAGGTGACTGCTTTTGATAGGTCCAAATCGGCCAGTCTTTATCATATAAATCTATATCAGGTGTTGCATTAACCAAATCCATGTTCGCACTCCAAAACGAATCTAGTGTCCCAACATCTCTCCAATAAGGCGCTACGTTTGGCTTTTCAGAGCGAAATAAAAACGCTTCGACATGATCATTTTTAATCGCATTAGGAATGATATCATGACCAAAATCGTGTTGAGATTGGGGATTTTTTGCATCCTCTATGAGTTTTTCAATTAAGAAATCAGTACTAAAAACATAATTTCCCATAGATGCTAATGTTGAACCTGGCTTATTTTTCATCACCCAAGGATTCAAAGGCTTTTCTTGAAATTCATTTATTCTATTGTTGTCACCAACCGACATAACGCCAAATTTACCTGCGGCTTCTTCTATGGGCATTTCAATACATGAAATAGTCATATCAGCTCCACTTTGGGCATGTTGCGCTAACATATCGCCGTAATCCATTTTGTATATGTGATCACCCGATAACACCACTATATACTTAGGTGAGTTTTCGCGAATAAAACCGATATTTTGATACAAAGCATCGGCCGTGCCGGCATACCAACTATTGGAGTACTGTTGTGAGGCTGGAAGTAGTTCGACATACTCTCCGAGTTCTCGATTCAAATGTCCCCACCCGCTAGCGAGATGCCGTAGAAGACTATAAGCCTTGTATTGAGTTAATACGCCTATTTTTCTAATTCCTGAGTTAACACAATTCGACAAAGGGAAGTCTATGATTCGGAATTTACCGCCAAATTGCACTGCGGGTTTTGCTTGGTGTTGAGTTAATTCACACAAACGAGTCCCTTTTCCCCCAGCTAGAACCAAAGCTAAGGTATCGCGGGTTAAATGACTTACATACCGACTATTTGAAATTACCATCTGCTTTCCTCTATTAATTAATAATTTAATTAACCCAACAGTCTTAGAAAAATTGGCTACACAATAAAAAGTGGCTCAATTGATAGCGTTACTTTTAAATGTGCTTATTTCGCTTTTATTGTTCTAGTTAATAACCTGTTTGTGGTCTATAAAAGTGGCGTTTATTGGCAATTAACCTTGCATCATGCCGATACAAATTAGTTTACGATTGGTATCAAATTTAGGTTATTGGAGGTTTCTCGTAATTAATTGTGGAAAACACTTATTGTTAAGTTTCAATATATATCGAGTGTTATTTTTACCGGGGATTTTGCATTTAAAAAGAGGGATTAAAAACTTTGTTTATATTTTCAGAAGGGTTTAAAACGTTAAGATTTGTATAAAAATCAGAAGGTTAATTGTATATTAAGAAAAAACAGAAGGACATAATTTGGGATTACCACAATCTAACTTTATAGATATTGTGGTAATCCCTAATACCGTAAAAAATATCTATTGGATAATATGTATGTGTGTAGACCCAGTTACACAGCAACTACCTGAAACATTAGTTTCAGTTCCTCTTTGGAGTTCATCGTATCCAACCATAGATGAACTCCATTTTTTTATCTATTGTTCAGACAGAATTTTAATTCTTACTAATTGTGCAAGGGTTTTAGCTCCGAGCTTTTCCATCACATGAGACCTATGAACCTCTACTGTGCGCTCACTAATGTTTAGCTCAGAAGCTATCATTTTATTCATTGCGCCTTCGGTCACTAAGTTAAACACTTCTCTTTCGCGGTTTGAAAGAAGACTTATTTTCTTCACTTCGTTTTGCTTGTTAAAAATACGCGCATTTTGTTTAGTATTTAATGCTAAAGCTTCATTTATTCGATCAATTAAATTTTGTTCATTAAAAGGTTTACGGATAAAGTCTATAGCGCCATTGCGCATTGCTTCTACTGCCATTGGAATGTCGCCGTGACCTGTAATAAAAATAATTGGCAGCATGCTATTCAATTCTTTTAACTTTAACTGTAATTCTAAACCACTCATTTTGGGCATTCTAATATCAAGAACGATGCATCCTTTCATTTCTTTATTAAACTGCTCTAAAAACTCATAACCATTGACGAAGGTTTTCGCTCTAAGACCAATGGATGCTAATAACATCTCCATACCGTCTCGAATCCCTTCGTCATCATCGATGATAAATACTGTTTGTTGATCAGTCATGAAATTTCCCTCCCGAAATAGGTAGCGTAAAATAAAAAGTGGTCCCGTATTGTTTATTATCTTTGAAGTTTAATTGTCCACCGTGTTCCTCAATAATTGATTTTGAAATGGACAAACCAATTCCCATTCCATTCTTTTTGGTGCTGCTAAAAGGCGTATAGAGTTCGTCTTTTAACTCTTGAGATAAACCACAACCAGTGTCTTCTATGGCTATCTGTAACGCCCTATTTGAAGTTTGCATGGCTTTAATTGTTAAAATGTTGCCATTTTTAAACTCTATCCCTTGCATTGATTCCATGGCATTACGTAATAAATTAAGGATAACTTGCTGAATTTGTACTCTATCAACGAATACTTCGACATTATCATCATTCATCTCCACTTGAATGATAATTTCGTGCAGGCGTGAAATAGGCTCTATTAACTTAATCACCTCTTCTATTAATATATTACTCTCTACCGCTTCTTTTTGGCTATCTCCCTTTTTAGTCATTCTTTGTACGCGTTCCAGTACGCTACCAGCGCGTAGGGATTGTTGAGTTAATTTATCGAGTAATTCAGGAAGCCTATCGAAATTACGTTTTTCACACATATTTTTAGCTGTAGCTGAAAACAACGCAATAGCCGTTAATGGTTGATTAATTTCATGTGCCACTGCAACCGCCATTTCACCTAAGGCATTTAATCGATCGAAGTGAGCTAATTGCTCCGTAAGACGTCGAGTTTTATCTTCCGATGCCAATTGTTGAGTGATGTCTCTAATTAACCCCACAAATACTCTGCCCTCAGGATTTACAATTTCACTGACCGACAAATGTA
Source organism: Aliiglaciecola sp. (assembly GCF_039982535.1). Classification (NCBI taxonomy): domain Bacteria; kingdom Pseudomonadati; phylum Pseudomonadota; class Gammaproteobacteria; order Alteromonadales; family Alteromonadaceae; genus Aliiglaciecola; species Aliiglaciecola sp. Next base: position 122,357 of record NZ_JBDWYG010000031.1, on the reverse strand, counting down.
TGGGAAACATTGATCCATCTTTACGCTTAGCAGTTAAAACTCGACCCGTACCAATAATATGGGTTTCATTTGTTTCAATGTATTTCGCAAGATATTGATCATGTTGTTCACTTTGTCGCGGCGGCATGAGTATCTTAACGTTTTTGTCTAAAACCTCTTGCAAAGGGTAGCCAAACATTTTTAATGCGGCTTTATTGAAACTTTTTATACTTCCTTTTTGATCTATTGTTATTACAGCTTCAACAACAGAATTAACAATAGCCTGAGCAAACGCATGACTATGTAGCAGATCTGCTTGGGCTTGTTTAATTGAAGTAATATCGGTAATAAACCCTTCAAATACAATTGTTTCATCGGAATTAGACAGGTCACTGAGTAATGCCTCTCCCCTTTCCCACACGTACTTAATATCATTGCTTTTAGTAATTATTCTGTATTCAAATTCAAAACGTTGCTTTTGTTTAACCGCTTCGTCGACGAGTTGTTCAATCCTTTGATAATCTTCAGGGTGAATGATTTTCCCCCAAATAACCTCTCCTTCCTCAAACTCTTGTTTGCGATATCCTGTTAACTCCTCACACTCTTCATTAACTAGGACAATAGGCCATCCCTCTGTATTTAGAGCACGGTAAGCCATGCCTGGCAGCATTTTTAAAAAGTGCTCATTCTTCTTACGATCATCCTCTAACGACTTTTCTCTTTTTCTAGAAAGTAAAACGGCATAAAACGCTATTGCTACAAATAGGCTTAGTAGTAAACCCAGCAGTGATAACACTTTGATCATGCGATAATGCTTTAGGGCTAGAAACTGATTAGTTGGCGCAATGGTAACCTGCCAATCTTGGTTTTGTAGTGTGAAGTTTGCGGTTTTACTCCAGGGGGTATCAATTAAATTAGCATCGAATTTTTCAGGAAAAATATTCTCGCCATTCACCGATATTAAAATTTGATGATCAAAAAGCAAATAAGACGGCAGTACTTCTTCAAAATAGTGGTTAAAAAGAATCACGCTGCCAATAAAACCTTCTAACTCTTTGGGGTTATTGTCATTGTTAAATACAGGTACATATATTCCGAAACCGGTTTTTCCATCTTCAGAAGTAATCGGAACTGTGATCATCGCGGTGCCGTTGTTTTTAGCTTCCATAGCAGCATTAAAGGAATCAGGGATTGAATTTAAATCAATATTCAAAGCTGTTTCATTGCCCATTAACGGTATAATTTTTCGTACATGGAATGAACTATCAATCCATCCGATGGCATGATACCCGCGTTGAGAGTCGTAAAGAGCCTTACCAAGCAGATTCCAATCTTGGTCTGTTAACCTATTTGAAATATGTGAAAGTTGTGCGAATTCTGTCAAAGTTAACATTCGCTTTTGCAGATCGTCCTCAAGCAATATTTTTATTTTATTAGAGGTGTTTTGGGTGACATTGTCGATGTAATTACGCTCTTGCGTTTCTACATACAAAACTAACAACGCGATAAGAATTGAGGTGATGACACCTGCGACAACGGAATAAATTAAAATAGCGATTTGCGGAGGGAGATTAAGTCGCCACTTGTTGATGTCTATTTTTTTTTCCATTTAATAGCTAGTCCATAGATAAATAGATAAGGGAAAAAATGTATTTAAACGCATCAACTCATAGGACAGAAGACACTTTATTGCATGTTGCTAAGCGCGCATTCACCTAAAAGCAACAAAACGTATAATTATTTTACCATGACAAAAATGCAAAGTTGTTATTTCATTTAAAAAATTAACGGTATCGATGGTAAGTTTATTCGAAAACTCAATGACGCCAAACACTAAATTGAGCTAATTATCATCATGGACAATTTTTTATTAGGTCATATTCAGGAACTTTTAACCCTAAGCTTTGTAGATAATTTAAACCATCTTCTGCATTTTCGAATCGTTTTGGTTTAAAAGAGCAATCGTCGAAAAAGGACATTAATTCCTCCCCTTGACTTGACGATTTTGTTATCCAACTTTCACCCACTTGATTTCTACGTTTTAACATCAGTTTACTTTTAAATGGAGATTCAAAGACTTCTTTGGGCATTGTCCACTGAGTCATGTCAACACATACACCCCAGTCACGGCTTCTTTTTCTACCTGCAATTAAAGACAATTCACTGATATAAGCAAGATCTGCTTGAATCGTCCATACACCTTTCAAAACGATATAAAGAATATCATCAATAGGAGTGATTTTAAAAAAAGCTCCATTATCACTCATTCATTTTCCCAAATTGGTAATCCATTAAGTTTATTCTTAATCGAAGTAGTGCATTAGTTTAACTTAATATTAACTCAAATAAATGTAAGTAATTGAAGTTTTGATAAAACTTCAATTTCAACAGACGATTTCACCTTAATTAAATTTATGCTTTAATAATCCTAAATGGAAGGTGAATATGGAAATCATTGAGCCAATTCTAAATTAGAACAATAAATCTATTTAACCCAGCTTTATCTCTAAGTATATTACTTAATCAAATCAAATTTTTAGATGTGACATTGGAGTATTATGGAATTCGCTTTTATCCTAGTAGCATTTTTGTGCGGTTTAACCATGAAAATCATAGGATTACCTCCACTAATTGGCTTTTTAATTGCTGGGTTTAGTTTAAATTTCATGGGTTACGAACCCAATGCATCCTTAGATACGCTAGCGAGTCTTGGCATTACTTTAATGCTATTCACCATTGGTCTTAAACTCAATATTAGGGACTTGATCAAATCTGAGGTATGGGCTGGAAGCACTTTACACATGTTTCTTTGGGTACTTATTGTTGCATCTTGTTTTGTTTTCCTAACGGCATTAGGCGTTGGTTATTTTGCCGATATAAATATTGTCACCGGCGCTCTAATTGCTTTTTCCCTTAGCTTCAGCAGCACCGTATGTATTGTTAAAATACTTGAAGAAAGTGGTGAAATCCGTACCAGGCATGGGAAAGTTGCCATTGGCATCTTAGTCATGCAAGATATTTTTGCGGTGATATTTTTAGTTATCGCCACAGGAAAAATTCCCTCTGTGTGGGCTATATTGTTGCTGCTGTTATTTTTAGCCAAACCCATTTGGTCGTTGTTATTAGATAAAGCCGGACACGGCGAGTTACTCCCACTGATGGGGTTTCTTATTGCCATTGGCGGCTATGAATTATTTGAGTTAGTGGGTCTCAAAGGAGATTTAGGGGCGCTAATTCTTGGTATGTTGCTGGCGAATCAAAGCAAAGCATCAGAATTATCTAAGTCGCTTATGAGCTTCAAAGATCTTTTCCTTATTGGCTTTTTTCTATCCATTGGCTTTACCGCGCTCCCTACCCTTGAAATGCTAGTAACAGCACTTTTACTATGTTGTCTCATTCCCCTTAAATTTGGTTTATTTTTCAGTATATTCACGCGCTTACGTCTACGCGCTAGAACCTCATATTTAGCCAGTTTAGTACTAGGAAATTACAGCGAGTTTGGGCTTATTGTAGTTGCCCTATTGGTAAATGAAAACTTAGTAGAAAAGCACTGGTTAGTTGTTTTGGCGTTAGCGGTATCCATATCATTCCTATTCACTGGTTTCGGTTACCGTTCATCTCATCAACAATACAATCGAATTAAACATAAACTAAAAAATTATGAACACCCCCAACGTCTTAAGGAAGATATTTATAACTTACCCACCAATGCTCGCGTTCTAATAATCGGTATGGGCCGTGTTGGTAAAGGCGCTTACAAAGCATTAGAGAGTGTTATGAAAGAACAGGTGTGGGGAATGGATGCTGATCCAAACAGAATACGTAAAATGCAAAAGTTAGATATGCAGGTATTTGTTGGCGACGGTGAAGACGTTGATTTTTGGGAGAACTTCGATTTACGTCAAACTGATATTGTCATGCTTGCTGTGCCGTCAGTGGAAGATATCAGTAATATTACCCAACAATTAAGAAATGCTAATTACCAAGGTACTGTTGCATCTATTGCCCGTTATGAAGATGAAATCGAGTTGCTGCAAAAAGCCGGCGCAGACAAAGTTTTCAACTTTTTTACAGAGGCAGGGAGCGGCTTTGCTGAGGAAAGCTTACAAATGTTATCTCTTTCTAACAAGTAGCTCTTATTAGCAAGTAATAACAGAATCAAAAATGATAACTATTACCATTGCCTATCCAATTGTTTTTAAAGGAAAAACTTACAAATCTTCAAATATTGGTCTATACTCGCCCTATTGTTTTTCGGGAGAATTTTAAGATGAAAGGTCAAGCAAATATACTTGCTGCTCTAAATGAAGTGTTAACGACAGAGTTAACCTCTATTAATCAATATTTTTTACATGCAAGAATGTATAAAAATTGGGGTTTAGATAAACTCAATTCAGTTTGTTATAAAAAGTCAATTAAAGACATGAAACAGGCCGATGAATTGATTGAACGAATCCTGTTTCTTGAAGGTTTGCCTAACTTACAGATGTTAGGAAAACTATATATCGGCGAAGATACTGTGGAAATGCTGGCATGCGATAGTAAGTTCCAATTAGAGCAGATCCCTAAATTAAAAAATGTCATTGCCCTTTGTGAATCAGAACAAGATTACGTATCCCGCGATTTATTAGAAGAAATCTTGGAATACGAAGAAGAACATTTAGATTGGTTGGAAACTCAAGAGTATCAAGTTTCAGCATTGGGATTAGAAAATTACTTGCAAACGCAAGTCGGTTCTGGAGATTAAAATATGAAAGGTAATCAAGTAATAATAGATTCGTTAAACGGTTTGTTAGCATATGAATTGGCAGCTATGGATCAGTATTTCATTCACTCTCAAATGTATGACGATTGGGGATTAACTAAACTATATGAACGTATAGCCCATGAATTTGACGATGAAAAAGGTCATGCCACTAAGTTAATCGAACGTATGCTGTTTTTAGAAGGCACTCCTGATATGACAGTTCGTTCAGGATTTAAAGTCGGTGCTGATGTACTAGAAATGTTAGAAAGCGATTTACGTGTCGAATACACTGTAACTGAAGAGTTGAAAAAAACTATTGCGTTGTGTGAGTCAGAAAAAGATTATGTGACCAGAGATATGCTTATGATTCTTTTAGAAGACACAGAAATGGATCATGCACATTGGTTGGAACAACAAATAGGCTTGATCAAACGACTGGGTCTAGCAAATTATTTACAATCTCAAATGTAACCACCACTTAGCTAAATTTGGGTTTGGAAGAATACAAATATTGTGTGTATTTTACCCGTTTGTATATCTTCCAGTTCAATGGTTAATTTCCATCTCATATTAGGTTCGCTGCAAGCACCAATGAACAATTGGGCATCGAGCAAAACGTGATTATTCTGTTTATCTATTCGACTCGACTCTAGAAACAGTGGGGTTTTCCCCATGTACATATTAGTGCCTTCTAACCAGCCTTTTCTAACCACATATTGAGTGTCGTAAGTTATTTCTATATTGAGCATTTCTTCAATCATTATTGGAAACTCAGAAAAGGCTATCTGCACAATAGAGTCATCCATTTGAATAACGCACGATTTCGATTCCAAATAACATAGATTATTAGATAGAATTGAGTCATTTTTATTATTCAGTGAATAAACCACGGAAAGAATCAAAATTACAACTATAATAGGAAAGATACGTTTAATCAGAGTCTTGTACCTATGAAATGAGCAAGTGTGGTGAATATTTGAAAGTTAGTTTGAATGATCACCTGTATAAAAACAAGAAATGCTGAAAATCTATTGATTAAGATCAACCTTATGGTGTTTATGCTATCTTTTTTATGGCAAAAACTTTATGATCGCGTCTTCAAAATCCAGGTTTTGAAAACGAATTCATAGACTTAGGTTAATGAAATGTAAAAACCGTGACAATAGTGTCACATACACATAACAAATCAAAAATAATTCGTTATTTTTGTCATAAATAATGATGTGGAAGATCCATTGATATGAGCGTAGCCAGCCAAGTACATCCGGAATACAACTATAAGGTCGTTAGGCAATTTGCCATAATGACTGTCGTATGGGGAATTATTGGAATGGCGGTAGGTGTGTTAATTGCAGCACAACTTTACTGGCCAGCCTTAAATTTTGACATTCCTTACCTCACCTTTTCACGATTGCGTCCTTTACATACCAATGCGGTTATATTTGCATTTGGGGGATGTGCTCTGTTTGCCACTTCATACTATGTAGTGCAACGAACATCGCAAGTTAGGATTTTTAGTGACAAGTTGGCGTCTTTTACATTTTGGGGATGGCAAGCTGTAATTGTTTCAGCTGCAATCACCTTACCTTTAGGGTTAACGACTAGTAAAGAGTACGCTGAGCTAGAATGGCCAATTGATATCTTAATCACCCTAGTCTGGGTGGCCTACATTATTAACTTCTTCGGTACAATTGTAGTACGCAAAGTGTCGCATATATATGTGGCAAACTGGTTCTTTGGAGCCTTCATGCTTACTGTTGCTGTATTACACATAGGTAACAGCATGGCAATCCCTGTTTCCTTGTTTAAATCCTATTCGATTTATGCTGGTGCCGTAGATGCAATGATGCAGTGGTGGTACGGCCATAACGCAGTAGGTTTCTTCTTAACCGCAGGTTTCTTGGGTATGATGTATTATTTCGTACCTAAACAAGCTGGCAGACCGGTTTATTCCTATCGTCTGTCAGTAGTCCATTTCTGGGCACTTACCTCTCTTTACATTTGGGCAGGTCCTCACCATTTGCATTACACAGCTTTGCCAGATTGGACACAGTCCCTAGGTATGGTTATGTCAATCATCCTATTCGTTCCTTCTTGGGGTGGCATGATTAACGGGATTATGACTTTATCTGGTGCATGGCATAAATTGCGTACCGACCCAATTTTACGATTCTTAATTGTTTCTCTTTCATTTTACGGCATGTCGACTTTCGAAGGCCCAATGATGGCAATTAAAACCGTTAATGCCCTTTCTCACTATACGGATTGGACAATTGGACACGTTCACTCAGGTGCTTTAGGTTGGGTGGCAATGGTGTCAATCGGTTCGATTTATCACCTTATCCCAGTCCTGTTTAATAAACCTGCTATGTACAGCATTAAGTGGGTAAACGTACATTTCTGGTTGGCCACTATTGGTGTAGTTCTTTACATCGTAGCCATGTGGATGTCAGGTGTATTACAAGGTTTGATGTGGCGCGCGGTGAACCCAGACGGCACACTAACTTATAGTTTTGTTGAATCATTACAAGCGTCTAAGCCTTTCTATTTTGTTCGCTTTATTGGTGGTGCATTCGTTGTTGCTGGCATGTTATTGATGGCTTACAACGTTTACAAAACTGTACGTACACCTAATGAAGAGTTTTCAAAAGATCCTGAAAACTCACCTCAACCTCAAGCAGCATAAGGAGATTTGAGATGAAAAACGTTCACGAGCTGGTTGAGAAGAATATTGGATTGATGGCGATATTTATTCTAATCGCCATTAGTTTCGGTGCCATGGTTGAAATCACACCATTAATGTTCCAACAACAAACAATGGAAAAAGTTGAAGGTCTTGAACCTTATACTGCCTTACAGATGGAAGGCCGAGATATTTATATTCGCGAAGGTTGTGTTGGTTGTCATAGCCAGATGATCCGTCCTTTTAGAGCTGAAACTGAACGCTACGGTCACTACTCGGTTGCAGGTGAGTCGGTTTGGGAACACCCATTCTTGTGGGGTTCAAAACGAACTGGACCTGATCTTGCGCGAGTTGGCGGTCGTTACAGTGATGATTGGCATCGTGTTCACCTACTGAATCCTAGAGACGTTGTTCCTGAATCAAATATGCCAGGGTTCCCTTGGTTAGCCGAAAATACTCTTGACGGCGATTTGATTGAGAAAAAACTGCGTGTCTTTAAAGACTTCGGCGTACCTTACAGCGAAGAAGAAATCGCAGGTGCGAAGGAAGCAGTAAAAGGTAAAACAGAGATGGAGGCCTTAATTGCCTATCTACAATCTCTAGGAACGGCGCTGAAATAGTATGGATTACGGTGCAGCGGGTAGCATATTTACAGTTGTGGTTTTTGTTTGCTTTATTGGCATAGTGGTTTGGGCTTTTAGTGGCCGCGCTAAAAAAAGATTCGATGAAGCAGAAAATTTGGTTTTTGATGATGAGCCAACCCAACAAACAGAAAAAAAAGAGCGGGAGTCTTCGATAAATGAGTAGCTTTTGGAGTATTTGGGTCTCAGTAATCTCATTGGGAACAATTCTAGGGTGTTACCTGATTTTACGTTGGTGTCTGTTAAACAAAACAGGCGTTGCAGAAGGTGACGATATGCATCATTCATTTGATGGTATTATCGAAATTAATAACCCATTACCTAAGTGGTGGACAATCATGTTCTATATGACCATGATTTGGGGAATATTATATTTATTACTTTACCCGGGTTTAGGGAATTGGAAAGGTTTGTTAGGTTGGAAAAGCTCTAACCAAAACGTACAAACACTACAAGAATCTAAAGACGCCGTATTGGCTTCTAGAGAAGAAGCTAAAACTGCCCTATTCGGTTTAGGTGGTGTTGGTGTTGAATACGACCGAGAACTTGAAAAAGCGGAAGAAAAATTTGCGCCTATTTTCAATCAATATGCTGAACAGCCTATTGAAGTTTTGGTTAACAACGAAGAAGCATTAAAAATTGGTCAGCGTTTGTTTATGCAAAACTGTTCCCAATGCCATGGTTCTGATGCTCGAGGCCAACGCGGCTTCCCTAACCTGACTGACCATGACTGGTTATACGGTGGCACACCAGAGAAGATAGTTGAAACCTTAACCCTTGGCCGTCAAGCAAACATGGCAGCATGGTTACCTTCATTTGGCGAAAAAGGTGTTGAAGAAGTTGTTGCTTATGCACTTAGCTTAAGTGGCCGTCAAGTTGACCCTGATTTAAAAGAAGCTGGTAAAGCACGCTTTGCAGTATGTTCTGCTTGTCACGGTCCTGACGGTAAAGGAAATCAAGCTCTTGGTGCTCCAAACTTAACGGATAATATTTGGCTATATGGTGGTAGCACCGATGTGGTTACAGAAACCGTTAATTATGGTCGTGCTGGTGTGATGCCTTCTTTCAAAAATACTTTGGGAGAAAAGAAAATACACCTTGTAGCGACCTATGTTTATAGTTTATCTAAAAACAAATAAACACTAAGTTCGTTCCTAATAAAGCCTCGTTTATCGAGGCTTTATTTTCTTAAATAAGAAGTAAATATTAATGAATCGCTCAGATAAAACACCTTGGTATAAACAATTTTGGCCTTGGTTTTTAATCACCATACCTGTTGTATCTATTTGCCTAAGTGTCACTATGTTAAACCTCGCCTTGAACACTGAAGATAGTTTAGTAATAGACGATTATTACAAAGAAGGGAAAGGCATTAATTTAGAGTTAACCAAGATACAAGAAGCAAAAGCTCAGGGAATCTCTACTGTCTTAACCATCACTGATAATCGGGTACAACTCGAGTTCTTATCTGGTAAACCAAATTCAGGAGAAGCGTTAAAACTTCATTTTTACCACGCGACTCTGCAAGATAAAGATTTTTCATTATTACTCACGCAAGATGCTAATGGAATTTACAAAGCGACTGCTGAGGAACCAATAAAAGGTAAATGGAAACTCACTCTTTCGCCTTTAGATGAGCAATGGAAAATAATGCAGGATAAAGGTTTACCCCAGAAAGCCCCTTTCAACTTTAACCCTTAATGGAAAATAATAATCCAAATAGCTGTTACCATTGTGGCCTTCCTATCCCCAAAGGAGAGGTTTTCTGGGCAGATATTTTAGGTAAGCCTCGCAAAATGTGTTGCCCAGGTTGCCAAGCTGTTGCTGAAGCAATTGTTGAAAATGGATTAGAAGATTATTACCGCTTCAGAACAGAGTTTGCCGATAAAGGCGACAAACAGTTAACAGAAACCCTTGATAGATTGAAGGCATACGATCACGAGGAAATTCAACAAGAATTTGTGGTCGATGACGGTAGTCAAAAGCAAATACAATTAACCATTGAAGGCATAAGTTGCGCTGCTTGTGGTTGGTTAATTGAAAGACAACTTTTAAAAACCCCTGGTATTAAACGCATCGCGGTGAATGTTTCTGCGCGAAGAGCTACGATAAATTGGATAGATTCGCAATTAAAGCTAAGTGAAATCATTTCACAACTTGAGTCAGTAGGCTATCACGCCCTTCCCTTTCAAGCGGACGAACACGAAGCTTCTTACCAAAAAGAAACCAAAAGCTATTTAAAACGTCTTGGATTAGCAGGCCTTATGAGTATGCAGGTCATGATGTTAGCCATCGGACTGTATTTTGGTATTTTTGGCTCAATAGAAGATACAACCAAAGAATTTCTCCACTGGGTGAGTTTTCTATTAACCACGCCTGTGGTGCTATATTCTGGCTTTACTTTTTATAAAAGTGCATTTAGTTCATTACGAATGAAATCTGTAAATATGGACTTTTCCGTTTCAATAGCCATTATCGGTACTTTTGTGGCTAGTGCTTGGGCAACAATTACCCATACCGGCGAAATTTATTTTGAATCAGTCTGTATGTTCATCTTTTTATTACTAATCAGCCGCTTTTTAGAACACCGTTCACGACACCAAGCCAGTCTTATATCTGCCAATATGTTTAAATACATTCCACTGACGGCCATTCAAATAGATAGTGATAACAAGCAAAACTCGGTGTTAGCAAAACACCTTAAACCAGGACAAAAAATACTAGTCCGCCCTGGTGAAACGTTTCCAGTCGATGGGGTGATAACATCTGGCGATGGAAACGTAGATGAGTCCATGTTGACGGGTGAGTCTGAGAAAATCAAAAAGAACATTGGTGACCATGTGTATGGCGGCACCATAAATCTGTCAGGCTCATTTGAAATAGAAGTTGAAAATGAACTTAAATTATCCTTAGTAAATAAAATACTACGGTTGCAAGAATTAGCCCTTGCCGATAAACCCAAGGCTGCAGTGTATGCTGATGTAGCCTCAAAATACTTTATTGTAATTGTTCTTGGAATTACTCTGATTAGTTATTTCGGTTGGTTAGCTTATCAACCAGATCGGGCATTTTGGGTGGCCATATCGATTTTAGTCGCCACCTGCCCTTGTGCATTAAGCTTAGCAACCCCCACGGCATTAACTAGCGCCATGGCAAAGTTAAACCAATATGGTTTGTTGGTAAAAAGAGCAAATATCATTGACGTCATGCCTGATGTCGATACGGTAATTTTTGATAAAACAGGTACCCTCACTAATGGTCACTTTAGTGTAAGTGAAGTTGAGCTATTTAATCATTCAGACGAAAATTTTGTATTCAACTTAGCGGCTGGCATCGAGCAGTATTCTAAACATCCAATCTCCCAAGCGTTTCAATCCAAAACGCCTCTAGAGGTTAATCACGTAGACACCATTGCTGGCAAAGGCTTGCAAGGTACCTATCAATCGCAAATTGTAAAGATTGGTAATCTAAGCATTTTAGATGATAAATTAAATTTGCCCGCAAACCCTGATGACTCTCGCGTGTATTTGCAATTAGGCAAACAATTAATCGCCGCATTTACGGTAAAAGATGTAGTCAAAAAAGACGCTAAACAGCTCGTCAATGACCTGAGTAGCAAACAATTAGTGATGTTAAGTGGTGACGCCGAAACAAGTGCTACCTCGGTTGCCAACGCCTTGGGAATTCCCAATGTGTATTTTAGGCAAACGCCTCAACAAAAACTCAATTACATCCAAAGTTTACAAGCTGATGGACATAAAGTGTTGATGATTGGAGATGGTATTAATGACGCGCCTGTATTAGCCGCTGCCGATGTATCTATTGCAGTAGGTGACGCTAGTGACATGGCGAAACGTTCAGCCGATATCATTTTATTAAATTCGAAATTAAGTAATGTAAAATTTGCTGTTAGTATGGCAATCAAGGTACGCCATAAAATTAAACAGAATATGGTCTGGGCTATAGGTTACAACGCACTTATTCTTCCTCTTGCAGTGGCTGGATATTTAAGCCCATGGATGGCCGTTATCGGTATGTCTTTAAGTTCAATCATTGTAGTAGCAAATTCAATTCGTCTGCTCCGTTAATAGGAAACTAAATTGAGTATTATTTATGTATTAATCCCCATCGCTATACTGCTCGTTTTGTTAGCTATCGGGATCTTTTTTTGGGCAGTTAAGTCAAATCAATTTGAAGATTTAGAACGTCAAGGTTACAACATTTTATTCGATGATGACGTAGACAAAAAAGCACCACAAAAAGCCCCTAAAACTGAAGAAGAATGAACGATATCAGCTGGTTCTCAGCGATTTTAATTGGTCTTGCAGGTAGTGTACATTGTGCAGGGATGTGCGGCGGTATTGTTACCTCGTTTACCTTTGCCTTGCCAAAAAATCAGTCACAATGGCCATTTTTAATCGCTTATAATACAGGACGTATTTTATCCTACAGTGTTGCTGGCGCTATCGCCGGACTTTTAGGGCAAGTTGTCACAACCCAATCTTTCATCAACCCACAAGTACTCACCCTGTTTGGTGGGGTATTTATGGTGTTACTGGGGCTTTATGTGGGTCAATGGTCAAAGTTGCTCACTAAAGTCGAAAAAGTCGGTGCTATTTTTTGGCGTAAAATCAGCCCGTTGTCAAAACGTTTTATTCCCTTTAAACACCCAATGTATGCCGTGCCCTATGGTGTGATTTGGGGTTGGCTGCCCTGCGGATTAGTATATTCAACATTAACCTGGAGTGTTTCCACTGGCAGCGCAGTACAAGGTGCGTTGACCATGTTTTGTTTTGGTTTAGGCACACTGCCTATTATGTTAGCAATGGGAGCTAGCGCCACTCAAATCAGAAGTTGGTTAACACAACCCTTGGTAAAACGTAGCGTTGCAGTTTTATTGTGCTTATTTGGCTTGATTTTATGTTACCAAGGGATTCATAATTGGTAACTAATGAATTAAGTGGAATTATCTAATGTCTGATTCGAACAAGTTCAGTATTCGCTGCCAAAATTGTAGTTTTAACCATCTTTGCATCCCCGTAGCCCTGAACCAAACAGAAATGGAAAGTTTAGATGAGATAATCGAGCGTAAACGTCCTTTGCATAAAAATGATCAGCTCACTATTCCAGGACAAAAATTCACCTCATTATTTGCGGTAAGAACAGGTTCATTTAAATCCTATATTACCTCCCCTGATGGAGAACAACAGATAACCGGGTTTCATTTTCCTGGTGATATAGTTGGTTTCGACGGACTCTTTTCAGAAAAGTACCAAAGTTACAACCAAGCCATGGAAACCTCTATGGTGTGTGAGTTGCCCTATGACAAGCTCGACACTATGAGCGAGCAACTTCCGACATTACGTAAAGAAATGCTTAAGATAATGAGCACGGAAATAAACCAAGACCATAGTATGATGATGCTCTTGAATAAACGTACTGCAGAGGAACGTCTTGCACATTTTTTGATTAATTTATCCGACCGCTTTCACTCTCGTGGTTTTTCTGAAACCGAGTTCAATTTAACCATGACGCGTAACGAAATAGGTAACCATTTAGGTCTTACCGTAGAAACCGTCAGCCGTTTATTAACCCGTTTTCAAAAAGAAAATATCATAAAAGTAGATGGCAAGTTTATCCAGATCCCCGATTTAGCCTCCCTTAGAGATAAGCTCGGTGAGCATGTTTTACAAAATAAAGCCTGCGGATAGGCCTTTCCTGTTAAGTTGATTTAGGTCAAAACAAATAATCGGTTAACTGGCAAAATAGCTAAAGTACCCATACACTTAAGATGAAAGTGTAAACCTTATAAGGGAGTTAACTAATGTCCATATTTAACAAAATACTAGCCGTTGTAGACCCGACCACCGATGATCAGAAAGCCTTTAAACGGGCTCTCTTGCTGGCACAAAAAACGGGGGCCAGTGTTACTGCCTTTCTATCCATTTACGATTTCTCTTATGAAATGACCACTATGTTGACCGTAGATGAACGCGAAACAATGCGCCAAGCTGTGGTAGATGATAAAACTGATTGGCTAGCCAATATCGTTGAGCCATTGGCAGCTAACTCTTCAATCTCTGTAGATATCAAAGTAGTTTGGCATAATCGTCCTTATGAAAGTGTCTTATTTGAGGTGATTGACCACAGTTATGACTTAATTGTAAAAGGCACTCACGAGCATGACACCTTGAAATCGGTTATTTTCACCCCTACCGATTGGCATATTTTGCGAAAGTCTCCCGTGCCTGTATTGCTAGTCAAAGAGCATGACTGGCCAAGCAATGGCAACATTTTAGCGGCTGTTGATGTTGGTAGCGAAGATGATGAGCACCATAGTTTAAATAAAATCATTACAAAAACCGCAGGGATGATGGCTGATTTATTAGAAGGTAAAGTTAACCTTGTTAACTCTTACCCTGGAACACCAGTGAATATCGCCATCGAAATTCCAGAATTTGATCCCGTTGGTTATACGGAATCAGTCAAACAGCATCATGCCAAATGTATGCTTGAACATGCACAGAAATTCAATATACCCCAAGAAAATCAGCACCTTAGTGAAGGTTTACCTGAAGACGTAATTCCATCGGTTGCTAAAACCATAGATGCAGAGTTAGTAGTGATTGGAACCGTAGGTCGAACAGGGATCACCGCTGCACTTATTGGTAATACCGCTGAACACACTATCGACTCTCTCAATTGTGATGTTTTAGCCATAAAACCTGAAGGTTTTGAGTGTCCACTCAAGCACTAGTAATACATTAGCAATATCAGAGCAGAAGTTTACCTAAAACATTTGAAATTAGAGTGTTTATGTCCTTTATGAGGACAGGTATAATCGGCGCTGATAGCAATGTTTTCTAGGAATATAATGAGTAAGATCGAGTCTCTGTCTGAGAGTAAAAAATACAGTTTCAATAAACTTCAAAAGCGCTTAAGACGAAATGTAGGTAAAGCAATCGCCGATTTCAACATGATCGAGGATGGCGATAAGGTGATGGTTTGCCTGTCTGGTGGTAAAGACAGTTACACTATGCTCGATATTTTGATGTTTCTAAAAAGAATTGCCCCTATAAAGTTTGAAATTATTGCGGTTAATTTAGATCAAAAACAACCTGGCTTCCCCGCGGATGTACTTCCAAGATACTTAGAAAATTTACAAGTACCTTATGAAATTGTCACCGAAGATACCTATTCCATCGTCAAAGATAAAATTCCAGAGGGTAAAACCACTTGTTCTCTTTGTTCAAGATTACGTAGAGGAATACTGTATAAAACGGCATCACGTTTGGGGGCGACAAAAATCGCTTTGGGCCATCACCGCGATGACATGCTCGAAACCTTATTTCTGAACATGTTTCATGGGGGACGCTTAAAATCTATGCCTCCAAAACTCGTCAGCGATGATGGTAAACAAATGGTTATACGACCATTAGCCTATTGCTCTGAAAAAGAAATAACCCAGTATTCCGAACTACTTGAATTTCCGATTATTCCCTGCAATTTGTGTGGCTCTCAAGAGAACTTGCAACGTAAAGTGATTAAAAACATGCTAACAGATTGGAATCAGCGTTTTCCGGGTAGAATAGAGAGTATGTTTAAAGCGATGCAAAATGTGGTTCCTTCCCATCTTGCTGACAATCAAATTTTCGACTTTAAAACTTTAGAAACACAACAAACACCGTTTGAAAACGGTGATATTGGATTTGATCAAGAAGACTTTTCATCCCCATCCATTAGTAATGATGACACCGTAAATATTATCAATATAAGTTAAGGATCACTTCAATAGATGAAAATTGGATTAGCGTTAGGAAGCGGAGCCGCTCGAGGCTGGGCGCATATCGGAATTATTCAAGCCTTAGAAGAGCTTGGCATTGAAGTAGATGTAGTGGCAGGTTGTTCAATAGGTGCTTACGTTGGAGCCGCTTATGCGAGTAATAAATTAGAACCTCTTGCACAATGGGCTAGTTCTTTATCTGAGTGGCAAGTACTTGGGCTTATGGGGGTTGGCTTTCGTAAAGGCGGACTTGCCAGTGGTATAAAAGTATTTAAAGCCCTTGAAGAGAATTTTTGTGAACGAGAGTTTGAACAATTATCCAAACCATTAGGTGTAGTAGCCACCGATTTATATAGTGGTAAAGAGGTTTCTTTTACTCAAGGTCCATTAGCCGAAGCGGTAAGAGCATCCTGTGCCATACCCGCTCTTTTTCCGCCAATTGCTTTTAAAGGAAGATGGTTAGTGGATGGTGCAGTGGTAAATCCTGTACCTGTAAATTTATGCCGTCAACTTGGAGCTGATTTCGTTTTTGCGGTCAATTTAAGTGCCGATTTTAGACCTGAAATTCAAGCTCAATATCAGTTGGAACATGAAAATAATCAGAAGCGAACCAATGATTTTTTCAATAAAAGTCACTCGTTTATGCAACGTATTTTTAGTGGTAGATTTAAAAAAGACAGCGAAATTGATGAAGAGGATCTTGAGTCCTTAGAAGATTTAGAGAATATGTCTTTGCATGAAAATGACGAATTGGAAAATGAAGACGTTTCCCCTTCGTTAGAAATTGATAAGGAAAACCCAGAAAATATAGAAACAGAGTTCACAACTAGCAAAATGAAATTAACCGACAACACCCCTAGCATGTTAGGCGTAATGTCGAACTCTCTTGATATTCTTCAAGCAAGAGTAACACGTTCTCGTTTAGCCGGAGATCCACCGGATATCCTCATCGAACCTCAACTAAGAGACTTCGGCATCATGGAGTTCCATCGTGCCGCTGAGCTAATTGAAGAGGGACGCCAGAGTGTGAAACGAGTCGCTGCGCAAATTAAATATCAATTACGTCTGGACTAAGTTTTTAGGTTTACTTTGTTATTGCTGTAATTCTGTACGGGGCCTCAGAAAAGCTCACCTGAGCGCCCTGCTCTAACCAATCCTCACTGACTACAACATGATGTTCATCTACGTATAATGCATCCGGTATCGAGTCTCTATCAATGTTATCGAAATAAAACTGTAACCCGCTAACTGAAGGCATTAGGAATGAAAGGAAACTTCCCATATCATCGAAAAATATAGCGTACTGTTGATACAAGTCTTGTAATTCTTGATGAGTGTAATGGGTTTTCAAATAACTGGGTTTTGTTTCCAATTGCACTGACATGTCACACTGATTACTATTTTCAACCAGTTCTAGTTTAACTAAAGCTTTAGCTTGATTTAAGGCTTTTTCGGTCGGTAATAAAAAACGATATTCTGGGGTAATGGTAACCGGAAGGGTTACTTTTTGAGTGACGATATTCGCACTTTGAATTTGGCACAAGCCACCGTTTCTAACATTTTTAAAACCAAATGCGAATTGTAATGCGGGCGTCTCTTCATTATCGATTTTTTTAAGATGGCTATAAAAGCTAGAATACTCAACAGACAGCGTATCAGCCAAAGCAGAACTACAAAAACTAACCAAAATAAAAATAAAGCTTAAAAATTTCATGCGGGTAAAAACTTCCTATTAAAACGTATCATTTGTATGAGCTCTTTAATGTACTCGTCACCGCGTTCGGAGTAATTTTTCAAGCCTTTTGCTAACTTTTCAGCGGTAATTTGTTGATTACTGTTACGTAATTTGGCTCGTATGTCGCGCAACTGAGTGTAAGCCTCGTGACGGTTAATATTTCGAAAATATGTACTTACAGCATGCTCTAAACTGGTAAATTTAGCCACTTCATGAACCGCCCCTTCATTGCGACGTTTAGGAACGAAGCCACAGCCCTCTCGAAAGCACCAAAGACCGAAGAAGTTAAAACCTTGCTTGGCAAATCTTGAGGTCCCCCAAGCCGACTCATTGGCGGCCTGCATAAGCACTAGTTCAGCGGGTATCACATCAATTTTAAGCAATAAACGACTTACTATTTCGGATAACTCTAGTTTAGGATCAACACGGTACTCCGTGATCAATGAGTCTAACCTTGTTTGTTGCAAAGAGTTAAAAGGCTGATTTTGTTCAATCACACTTTTAATTTCTTTGAGAAATGTCCGTTTTTCAATAATAACCCTATTGTGATGGCGTATTGCCGGCAGTAAGTAATTAAAAAATGCCTTTTTCCTAACCACCACTGGAGAAATTTGAGAAAAATTAGGCATTTTCTGTTCAGTGTATGGTGCAATATTTTGCTCATCAAAAGGATCTAACTTCTTTGGTGGGAACAGAAAAGGGTAACTTAATACTACTGCGCCAAACACCCAGATTACCAATAAATAGAGAATACGTCTGGGTGTTGGGAAGTCGAGGTTACGCATCAAATGTAGTGTCTCCGTCAGACCCATTTTGTTGGCTCTGGTAGTTAAAGTTATTGCTACTGCTGCCGTATCCAAAAAGTTCACAATACAGCAAACCATTAATATTATAATAGAAGGGTAAGAATAGTATCAAACCAATCCCAAACGAAAGAATTGAAAGCACTAACAACACTAAAAATACTGCGTATAAAATAGTGAATGGAAATAAGTAACGATTAACCATTTTAATGGAAAGTATCAGTGCTGCGATTGGCGTGAAGTTTTTATCCGCGACCAAAAGGACCGCAAAACTGGTTGCTATCATTAAATATAGGCCAGGCAAAATAAAAAGCGCCATACCTGCTTTGGTTACAATTAAAATAAATGCGGTGACTAAACAAATGGGAAGTGCTTGGCCTAGTTTGGAAAATAAAAACCTAACAGATGCCAATTCTTTTAAATGAGACCTCGCCCCTTGCAACATTAAAGCAGCAGTCATTGGCGCTAAAAGCAGTTGAATTATTAAGTCCAAGGTCATCAAATGGCCTTGAGTAAACTGCTCCATGGTCTGAATTCCATTGTATTTAATGTATATAAGCGCAACCACCATGCTTAGTACAAACACTACCAGCAGCATTTGTAGGAAGACTAAAATACTACTCATAGTATTTTCGAAGCCCTTGGCTAATATACTTTTCAAATCAAAGTTATATCCGCCATTAAGGTTTTGCTTAATCAGCTCCGAATGGCTTTTTTCATTAGGTTTAGACATCAATAATTCTTTTATTAATTTAAGTGGAAAAAACTAGGTTTACGGCCAGCACTATTAGTATCACTCCCATGAAACGATCAAATATATGACCATTTTTCTGTAACGATGAACGAATTTTCGTTCCACTCATTAGGTAGGATAAAAAACAAAACCAAACACCAGTGGCAAAGGCTAAATAAATACCATAGCTAACTTTAATTAGCATTGGAGTGTGCGGAGATACGGCTACAGCAAATACAGTCAAAAAAAACAAAGTTGCTTTAGGGTTCAATCCATTCGTCATTAAACCAATCAGAAATGACTTTTTATCGGATGTAAGTTGCGTTTTTACTGACTCAGCTTCCAATGATACACTATTTTCAAGGGAAATAGGTTTACTGCGGATCGCTCCCCACCCCAGATATAACAAGTACGCAGCAGCGACATAAGCAAATCCTTGAAATAACCAAGGCGTGGTTTTAATTAAGATGCCGATGCCTAACAATGAATAGGCCACGTGGATTAGAATCCCCACTCCAACGCCTACACTGGTAAACATAGCTGAACGCCTACCACTGCTGATACTTTGTTTTAAAACCACGGCAAAATCGGGACCAGGGCTGGCAACTGCGAAAAAATGTAATGTAGCAATTGCGGCAAACTCTAACCAATAAGGAGTAAAATCAGGTAAATTCATTATTTTATTAACGACTCAATATAATTGGGAATCACTTCTGTGGCTGGTCCATAATAACTTTCAGAAAAAGCGCTAAAACCGTTACTGGGTTCTAAATTTAGCTCTACACAGTGGGCTCCATGAAAACTAGCCTGCTCAACAAAACCGGC
This sequence comes from Aliiglaciecola sp., assembly GCF_039982535.1. NCBI lineage: Bacteria > Pseudomonadati > Pseudomonadota > Gammaproteobacteria > Alteromonadales > Alteromonadaceae > Aliiglaciecola > Aliiglaciecola sp. Next base: position 102,428 of record NZ_JBDWYG010000031.1, on the reverse strand, counting down.
TGCAGGATACACATTTCCTGAGGTTCCTACAGAAATAAATAGATCTGCACTGCTTAAGGCTTGAGAAATTTCGTCCATATACAACGGCATTTCACCAAACCAAACGATATTAGGACGGACCATATTAGGTTTTTGACAACATTCGCATTGGCTATTTTGATCATAAGAATCAGTAGTCTTGTTCACTTTCAGACTACCTAAACAACGGTAACTGAGCAAGTCACCATGCATATGTAAAAGTCGCTTTGAACCAGCTCGTTCATGTAAATCATCAACATTTTGTGTGATCAAAAGAAAGTTGTCCTGCAAATATTCTTCTAATTTAGCTAACGCTAAATGCCCTTTATTAGGGACTATCTCTGGGGACTGCAACTGTGCTCTACGTTGATTATAAAACCGGTAAACTAATTCAGGATTACGGGCAAAGGCTTCAGGTGTAGCCACATCTTCTACCCGATGCTTTTCCCATAAACCATCGTTATCTCTAAAGGTTTTCAAACCCGATTCCGCAGAAATTCCGGCACCGGTTAATACCACCACTTTGCAAGATTTCGAGAAGCTTTCAATCATGAGTTGTCGTTAATTCCTTATTTATGAAACGTTTAAACTTTGTAGATGACGCGCTTTTAGTTACACTAGCTCTGGATTTACTCATTATCGTGGAAAATGGTTTGCCAAAATCTAAATTTGTAAAACTAATCTCTCAATCTTACCAGCAGCTGTCTCCCAATGGGCGCAAAATTGCAAATTATCTGCAACAAAACCCCACCGACGTTTTAACGTTATCAGTTGCTGAGATTGCCCAAATCACCTTAACTTCAAAAGCAACCGTTAGCCGATTCTTTCGTCAACTTGGCTATGACAACCTGCAACAAGTTAAGGAGCAAATGCGTAATGCTCGCAATGCTGGTGTGCCTTTAGGCGCAGCCCATAAAAACAATGATTATATTACTCAGGAATTAGACCGAATAAAACAAACTTGGGATAATGTTAAGTCTGAAGATATAAACCAATTAGTTGAGTCAATCACACAGGCTTCTAGAATTACCTTAATCGGTTTTCGAAATAGTTATCCCGTGGCTATGCATTTTCGACAGCAACTTCTACAAATTCGCGGTAAAGTCAGGTTACTCCCCCTACCCGGTCAAACATTGGGTGAAGAAATAGAGGATATCTCCGACGATGAATTAGTGATTATTATTGCCTTTCGTCGACGCCCTAAAATTGTAGAAAAACTAATTGAGTTAATTTCTAAAGAGCAACTTGTGTTAATGGCCGACCCTTCGGCACAAATATACAAAGAAAAAGTAGACCAATTGTTTATATGTCAACTTGGACAAGAACTGCCTTTAGACAGTTACTCTGCTCCTATGAGTGTGATTTCGGTGATCTGTAATCAAATCCTTAATTCTGAAATATACGCTAAACAGAATCGTATCGATGCAATATCAAAATTGTTCAATCAATTAGATGAATTAGAATAAAACTCGCATTTACCGATTTGTTTCTCTTGACTAATTGGTGAAACAGTTGTTTCATAGGGTTATGTTTAATTAAGATTGGTTTCATGAACTTCTCATTTCACTCGCCATTCGTACTACCCGTTAAATTAGATATAAACAAAACAACTAACCGCTCGAAATCTCAGCCCTTAAAAGGTTGGACTCTGGCTGTAAAAGATTTGTTTGATATTGACGGGATGCTCACAACTGCTGGAAACCCGGACTGGGCAGCAACACATCCGATAGCGACACAAACCTCGGAGACGGTCGCTCGCCTACTTGATGCAGGTGCTGAATTTGTAGGCAAAACCATTACTGATGAATTAGCCTACAGCCTAAATGGTCAAAACATTCATTATCCTGCTTTGATAAACTGTTTGGACAAAGATCGAATCAGTGGTGGCTCTTCAAGTGGAACGGTTGTAGCAGTCGGGCGCAATTTAGCACGGATTGGTCTGGGTACAGATACCGGTGGCTCTATTCGAGTTCCAGCCAGTTATAATAATTTGATCGGATTTAGACCTACCCATGGTTTAATCTCATTAAAAAATGTTGTGCCCCTTGCCCCTTCATTTGATACACCAGGCTGGATCACAAGAACAATTGAAGATGCCCTAGAAGTTGCCAAGTGTTTGATACCCAGTCAACAAACAGAAGACACACCCTTTAGTACACCTGTAGCGCTGACAGATCTCATTGAGTTTGCTCAACATAAGGTGGAAATTGAGCAATGGCTAAAAACAACTTTTCCAGTTGGCGTGTCGAAAAGCCAAACAATCAGTGCAGAAGATGTTGAAAAGGCAGCCAATGCATTTAGAGTGTTACAAGGACGAGAAATCTGGCAAACTCATGGTGAGTGGATAACAAATTCACAACCTACGTTTGCAGATGATATTCAACAACGCTTTGAATGGTGTGAAACCCTGACTAAAGATGACGAATTATTCGCCATTGAGCAGCAGCAAACTTTGCAAAATAAGGTTTCTGCACTTTTAACACAAGGCCAATATTTACTTTTACCGACAACTCCTGGTCCAGCGCCAAGAATTGATACCTCCGCATCAGAAATTGCAGAATATAGAAAAAAACTAATGCAATTTACCTGTATTGCCGGTTTAACAGGTTGTCCACAACTACATATGCCGCTATTTAAACAGCATAATACAGCCTATGGTTTATCTATTTTGGGCCCTAAAAATAGCGATTTATCGTTATTACGTTTAGGCCAAAAACTTATGGGAACTGCTTAATGAAACACAAAGTACAAAATATAGAACATACTTCTACCACAACAGGTTTTACTGCTCCCCATTACGCCGCAGCGCAAGCCGGTCAGCACATATTAGACACTGGTGGCACTGCCATTGAGGCAATGGTTGCCGCGGCAGCCTCTATCGCTGTGGTTTATCCCCATATGAATGGTTTAGGGGGAGATGGCTTCTGGATTATTAGTGAGCCAGGCAAAGCGCCTGTGGGTATTGATGCTAGTGGTTGCGCTGCTAATCTTGCCACATCAGAATTTTATCAAGACCTATCAGCAATCCCCTCTCGAGGAGGAAAAGCCGCCTTAACCATGGCCGGAGCCGTATCGGGCTGGCAAAAAGCTTTAGAAATTAGCCAACAGTGGCAGCCAAATAAACCATTAAACGAATTATTATCTACCGCTATTGGTCAAGCCGAATGGGGATTAGAAGTTACCCAAAGTTTAACCGATGCCAGTTTTAAAACTTTCGATGAATTACATGACAGCCCTCCTTTTGATCAGTTTTTGATCAAAGGAAAAGCCCTTAAAAAAGGCAAAATTGTTAAATTGCCGAAGTTGGCAAAAACCTTATCGCAACTCGCTGAGAAAGGCTTAGATGATTTTTACCGTGGTGGAATTGGTAAAAATTTAGCGGCTGACTTAACGGCAGCGGGTTCACCACTGCGTGAAAAAGACTTCGCAGACTATCAAGCAAAGATAGTTAAGCCTCTGAGTATCGACATTTCCGCTGGTAAACTATACAACCTTGGTGCGCCCACTCAAGGTGTTGCGTCTTTACTGATCTTGGCATTGTTCGACAAAGTAAAACATTTAGCTTCTGGTGAACATGAATATCCTCATTTATTAGTTGAATGTACTAAACAAGCATTTTTAATACGTAATCAATTTGTCACCGATGAAAGTCGATTGGAGCGCCCTTTAGAAGACATGCTTGATGATTCTATCGTCGATGCCCTTGCCGCAAAAATCAGCGCTGATAAAGCGCTAGATTGGCCTAACAAAGCAAAATTAGGTGATACGGTTTGGATGGGAGCTTGTGATAGCTCAGGCAGAATGGTGAGCTATATTCAGAGTTTATACTGGGAATTTGGTAGCGGTGTAGTCTCAGATTCTACAGGTATTGTTTGGAATAATCGCGGTACATCATTTAGCTTAGATGCCGATTCAAACCAATATTTACAGCCTGGATTAAAACCTTTTCATACTTTGAACCCAGCATTCGCAGAACTCAACGATGGACGACGCATTAGTTATGGCACTATGGGTGGCGAAGGGCAACCACAAACTCAGGGAGCTATTTTTAGTCGACATGTTTTCCAAAATATGCCCATGGACGAAGCCATTGAATCTCCTCGTTGGTTGTTAGGCCGTACTTGGGGTGATCAATCTCACAACTTAAAAATCGAAGCTGACATTGATAACCAGATCCTCGAATCCTTGCAGGCTAAAGGACATGATATTGCAGTTGTTCCCCCTAATAATGAAATGATGGGCCACGCAGGCATGATAGTACGTAAACCAGATGGCCAAGTCAGTGCAGCTACGGATCCACGTAGCGACGGCAAAGCATTCCCTTACTAAAAAAGAGAAGTAATAGTATATGGATTTAATTATCGAAAATTACCCAACCATATTGGCGCTAATGGCGACAGGTGTGTTTGCGGGTATTTTAGCCGGTTTACTCGGTGTGGGTGGTGGTATTGTCATCGTTCCCGTATTGTATTTTTTGTTTCAACACTTTGGTGTAGAACCAAGTTCAGCTATGTTAATTGCCACTGCCACGTCATTAGCAACCATTGTCCCTACATCCATTAGTTCGATACGTTCCCACCGCAAAAAAGGCAATGTGGATTTCGAATTATTAAAATTTTGGTGGATCTTTGTTTTATTAGGCGTACTTATTGGCAGCTTCTTGGTGACTATCGTTAATGGATACTGGTTAACCTTAATGTTTGCCATTATCGCCACATTAGCGGCATTAAATATGCTATTTAGAGCGTCTAAACCGCCTATTTTTAATCAGCTACCTGCACGCCCAGGTCAGAGTATTATCGCCAGTATCATCGGCATGCTTAGTTCTATGGTAGGCATTGGCGGTGGTACTTTATCAGTGCCTATTTTAACCGCGTTCAACTACCCGGCCCATAAAGCCGTAGGAACAGCTGCAGCCATTGGTCTGATCATTTCTTTACCAGGTGCCCTTACCATGTTGATTTTAGGTCAAACACCTGTAGATGCACCAATTTTCACGTATGGGTTGGTTAACTTAGTGGGCTTTATTTGTATCGTCCCTCTTACCGTACTGTTTGCCCCAGTCGGTGCCACACTTGGCGCTAAACTAGATGGTAATTTATTAAAAAGAGTGTTCGCTGTTGCCCTGTTAATAACTGGTGGCCGAATGCTTATTCAAGTTCTACTTTAAGGAGAATCATGTCTTTACTTAGTCCTCCACCTCGCCTTTTGATGGGGCCAGGTCCAATAAATTGTTATCCGCGGGTTCTCAATGCTATGTCGACTCAGTTAGTTGGCCAATATGATCCCGTTATGACCGGTTACATGAATGAAGTCATGTCATTATATCGAGGTGTGTTTAACACTGAAAATGACGCAACATTGTTAATCGATGGCACATCCAGAGCAGGCATTGAAGCCGTTTTAGTTTCCTGTATTGAACCTGGTGATGACGTACTTGTGCCTGTATTTGGTCGATTCGGACACTTATTGGCGGAAATAAGTGAACGGGCTGGAGCAAAAGTTCACACCATAGAAGCACCCTGGGGTGAAGTCTTCCAGCCAGAGCAAATAGAAGATGCGATTAAAAAGGTTCGTCCGAAAGTATTGGCTTTGGTGCAAGGAGATACGTCTACCACCATGCTCCAGCCGTTAGAAAATATTGGCGATATCTGCGAAAAATACGATGTTTTATTTTACAGCGATGCCACAGCTTCAATTGGTGGTAACCCGTTTAAAACCGATGAATGGAAATTAGATGCAGTTTCAGTGGGTTTACAAAAGTGTCTTGGTGGCCCCTCAGGCAGCGCACCTATTACCTTGAGTGAAAAATACGTTCAACGGGTAAGACAAAGACAACATGTTGAAGCAGGTATTCGCAGTGAACAGCACGCTGATGGTTTAGGCTTGCGTATACGCTCAAATTATTTCGACATTCCAATGATTTTAGATTATTGGGGTGAAGAACGTCTAAATCACCATACTGAAGCAACGTCTATGTTGTACGCAGCCCGTGAATGTGCCCTGCAACTATTAGACGAAGGTGTGGAAAACAGTATTCAGCGACACAAGTTACATGGTGATGCCATGCTTGCCGGTGTTAAAGGCTTGAACTTAAAACCCTTTGGCGATTTAAAACATAAAATGAATAATGTTGTGGGAGTTTATATTCCTGACAATGTTAATGGTGAACAGATTCGAGAACAATTGTTACACCAATACAATATCGAAATTGGCACTTCATTTGGCCCCCTACACGGAAAAATATGGCGAATCGGAACCATGGGCTATAACGCCAGAAAAGACACGGTTTTACACACATTACAAGCACTTGAAAACACATTGAGACGCGCTGGCCACCAGTTGCAGTCTGGTTTAGCCACTGATATGGCCTTTGATGTTTACGCAAAACAGGAGAACTAAAATGTTTACTTCCTATGTTCAAACTGTCCTCCAACGCTGTGATGAATTAGCGATGATCAGCCAAAGCCCCGATTACATAGATCGTCGCTATTTGACAAATGAACATAAACTCGCGAATAAATTAGTGGCGTCTTGGATGGAACAAGCCAAGATGCGCACATGGCAAGATGAAGCCGGTAATCAATGGGGGTGTTATCAAAGCCCTTACGAAAATGCTGAAACCTTGGTTATTGGTAGTCATTTAGATACCGTTCCCAACAGTGGTAAATACGATGGAATTTTAGGGGTACTTTTACCCTTGGGGTTAATGCAATGGTTCGCAGATAATTCCATCGATTTACCTTTTAATCTTGAGATCGTAGGTTTTGCCGATGAAGAAGGCACTCGTTTCGGAACTACCCTATTAGGCAGTAGAGCCGTTGCAGGCACTTGGTTAGACCGTTGGGCAGGTTTGTTAGATAAAAATGAAGTAACCGTTGCCGCCGCACTCAGAGAGTTTGGGCTAAACATCAATAATATCCATAATGCCAGTAGAGCTGAAAGTAACATAATGGGGTTTGTTGAAGTACACATTGAGCAAGGTCCTGTTTTAGAAAGTCAGCATTTACCGGTGGGGATCGTCAGCGGAATAGCCGGTGCCAAACGTTATAAAATTGATATTGAAGGTCACGCTGGACACGCCGGGACTGTCCCTATGGCATTACGTCAAGATGCTATAGCTGGAGCAGCTGAAATGATTTTGGCTATAGAGCAAGCTGCCATTGAACATGAAGTTGTAGCCACTGTTGGCCAGATTCAATCGCAAACAAATGCTGTAAACGTTATAAGTGGTAACGCTACTATTAGTTTAGATGTACGTAGCTTAGATAATGATAAACGTGACCAGTGCATCGAACAGATCAAACAAAAACTGGCGCATATTGCACAAATGCGTGGGCTTAAAGTGGCTGAACATTTAACTCACGAAGCCGATGCGACACTTTGCCACCCTGAGATCATGGCGCAACTCGAAACGGCTTGCGAAATGAATAACATTAAACCGTTTGTATTAAGTTCAGGTGCTGGGCATGACGCAATGGCAATGGCTGATCTTTGTCCTACAGGAATGTTGTTTGTAAGATGTGCTAAAGGAATTAGTCATAACCCTGCGGAGTCCGTTAACTTCGAAGATGTTAGAGATAGCCTGTTGGTATTAAAATCCTATGTGGAACAATTAGCAAAGCAATATGGTGAAAGTAGCGAGCTTGTGGCCTAGAGCGCACTAATTTCACCGCAAATTATACAAAATTATTCAATTGGACATGTGGGATCAGCCCCCCACTCACTCCAAGAGCCATCATACACAGCCCAGTTTTCAATCCCAATTTGATAAGCCGCCAAGGCCAAAATACAAGCGGTTACACCAGAACCACAGGAGAACCGAAGCTGGGGATCTACACTATTGTGGCTAGCCACAAACGGTTTAAAAAGCTGCTCAATAGCAGCGGTATCAATGAATTTACCGTCATTTAGCAATTGCGCATAATGCAAATTTTGTGAAGCCGGTATATGCCCGCTTCTCACCCCTTTTCTAGGTTCAGCTTCAGTGCCATTAAACCTAGCCGCACTTCGCGCATCTATTACAACACAATTAGGATTATGCAAATTTTCTAAAATTTGGTTTTTATCCACCAATAACTCTGGGGTAAACTTGACCTTATATTGGGATTTTTCGGTATTTTTAACTAACTCAGACTCGACCTCAAATCCGTTATCGATCCAAGCTTGCAGACCACCATCTAGTACCAACACATTTTGGTGTCCCATGGTTTTCAACATCCACCAAACCCTTGGCGCACTAAAACTGCCTTGGTCATCATAAATAACCAACGTAGTATCATTGCTGATCCCCAGGTTAGACATTTCCTTAGCAAAGAGAGTTGGTGAAGGCAGTGAGTGAGGAAGACCCGTATTTTTATCAACAAAGACATTGTCGAAATCGAATAATATTGAATTAGGTAAATAACAATTTTCAGTTTGTTTACTGACGTAATTCACCGGAAAGTCCACGACAGTATACAAAACTTGTACTGACCCTTGGGTTAATAACTCTTGTAATTGCCTAGGGTTAATAAAGGCTTTATGGGTTTTGAGTTGATTAGAATTCATAGTCTCTCTCTACTTTGGCTATTCTTACTGAATAAGCTTGGTACCACTTCTGTTTACCTAGTTGCTGGGCAACTAAATGTTGTTGTTGATTTTTCCACACCTTAATTGATTCAAGGTCACGCCAGTAGGAAACCGTAATGCCAAGTTCCTGTCGTGCCGACTCTATGCCTAAGTAACCATCTATTTGCTGAGCTAATTCAAGCATCCTGTTTGCAGTTTCAGCATAATTATCATCTATTTTGCTAGCAACAGAAGTAAAAATAACAGCGTAATATGGTGGCTTAGGTGTTTGCGCTATTTGCGTCATTCTTGCACTCCTTGATATAGTGACTTACCTAATTAGTCTACTAAACCGCATATCAATGAAGTTATCAATATATCATCTCGCTGCAAGCTTTTTAGTCTTAAACTTGAGTGCTTGTTCAAGTCAAAGTCATCTGGAAATCAATATGACAGAGCAAAACCCAACAATTAAGCAATTGGTGGACACCTTAAACTTAGAACCCCATGTGGAGGGAGGTTACTTCAAACAAACCTTTAAAGCTGACGGTCAACCTTCTGTCAATACACCTAAGGGCTCTAGAGTAACAATGACCTCAATATACTATTTGTTAAGCGCAGATAGTCCCATAGGCCACTTCCATCGGAATACCTCAGATATCATGCATTATTTCCATGCCGGTGATCCAATAACCTATTATCTCATTCACCCTGACGGTACTTTAGAAACCAAAGTGCTAGGGCCAGATGTACTGGCCGGGCATGAATATCAATTTGTTGTAAAAGGTGGAGTTTGGAAAGCCTCTACAATCTCCCAAGAAGGCAAAAATGGCTATGGTCTGATTGGTGAAGCGGTAGCACCAGGCTTTGAATACACCGACATGGAGTTGGCAAATAGGCAGGCATTAATGGAAGCCTTTCCTCAGCATCAGGAATTGATTCAAGGTTTAACTCGCGAACATTAGGGTTAACCAGTTCACAGCAAACGATAGTCAGAGCTTAATGAAAGAAAGTAATAAATAACTGGCTTCAAATAGATAAGCTTAGCAAGCTAAACGAGCTTATCTATCTGTGCTATCCAGTGAGCTTTTTGCTGTTCACTCAGAAAACTGCCAGTGAAGCCGTTTTTGACCAACGTTACTAATTGTGATTGATTCAAGTTGAGGGCCTGCTGCAAGGCTTCAAAATTTTCATTTAGATAGCCGCCAAAATAGCTAGGATCATCTGAATTGACCGTAACTAAAATATCCTTAGCCAGAAGGTCGAGGATATTATGCTCTTTCATATCATCGAATACGCATAGTTTTGTATTCGACAAAGGACACACAGTTAACGGCATTTGCGTCTCGGCCAGTGTTTGCAACAGTTTAGGATCACCCACACATCTAACCCCATGATCGACTCTATCGACTTTTAATAATTTTAAGGCTTGCCAAATATAATCCGCGGGGCCTTCTTCTCCCGCATGAGCCACACAAGCTAACCCTAAAGACTTGGCTTGTTCAAACACCCTAACAAATTTTTCGGGAGGATTACCTAGCTCAGAGCTGTCTAATCCCACGGCTTCAATGTGCTGCAAATAGGGTTTAGCTGCTGCTAACGTATCGATGGCTTCTTGTTCTGTTAAATGACGCAAAAAAGACATAATTAACAAACTAGATTGCCCCCATTGTTGGGCAGCATCGTCCATCGCCCTAACAAAACCCGGCATAAAGGTTGCGAAGGGAATCCCTCTATCCGTATGGGTTTGCGGATCGAACATCATTTCCGTATGCACAATATTTTGTTCTTTGCACTTGAGTAAGTAACGCCACATTAACTGATAAAAATCGTCTTCATCAACCAAAACAGACGCACCTAAATAATACAGGTCTAAAAAGCTTTGCAGATCCTCAAAGTTATAAGCGGCATGGATTTCGTCAATACTTTTATATGGTAAGTCAACATGGTGTTTTTTACTTAACTCAAGTAATAAATCGGGCTCCAAGGTTCCCTCAATGTGAAGGTGCAATTCCGTTTTCGGTAATTGTTGAATTAAGTTGTTCATAGTGACTCTTGTTATCTTTGTTATTTTTTGAGTGGAAAATTTGTCAACCAATGTTGCGCTATCTGCTCTCTTGTACACAGCCAAACATTGTCAAAGCTTTGTACATATTCAATAAAACGACGTAACGCTGCTAATCGTGCTGGACGACCTATAATTCTGCAATGGAGACCGATAGACAACATTTTCGGGCTTTCTTCCCCTTCTAAATATAAGGTATCAAATGCGTCTTTCAAATATTGATAAAACATCTCGCCATTATTAAACCCCTGTGGCGTAGCGAAGCGCATATCATTGGTATCTAAAGTATAGGGCACCATCAAAATAGGTTTGCTGTAATGATGGTCATAATAGGGTAAATCATCAGCATAAGTGTCTGCGCAATACATGATGTCATCACGTTCGGCAATTAATTTAAGGGTATTGGGGCTGGTTCTACCCGTATACCAACCGCTAGGAGCAGTGCCAGTAATCTTCTCATGCAAATTCAGGGATGCATCAATTAATTTGCGTTCTTTTTCAATGGGCATATCTTGGTAATCTATCCAACGCATGGCATGACTGGCAATTTCCCAATTAGACGCTAACATTGCTTCTACTGCTTCTGGATTACGCTGCAAGGCCATGGTCACACCAAAAACAGTTACCGGAACTTTGAGCTCATTAAGCAATCGGTAAATACGCCAAAAACCCGCTCGGCTGCCATATTCGTACAAGGTTTCCATACTTTGATGTCGATCTGCATAGGCTTTAGCCCCTATGATTTCAGACAGAAATATTTCCGAAAACTCGTCGCCATGCAATACGCAGTTTTCACCACCCTCTTCATAATTTAGAACGAATTGAATGGCAATTTTTGCCTTATTGGGCCACTTCGGGTGAGGTGGAAATTGGCCATAACCTTTCAGATCACGAGGATAAGACTGCATAGTGGTTGTCCTTTTATCGATATTGTTCAGGTATGTCTAAACTACAACCTTTCAAAATTAAATTGATAATAGATTTAGTCGCATCTTCAAATTCAGCCCGATCCATTTCTTTACCTTGTAAATGGGTGATTTGAGCGGAAAAATCAGCATAATGTTGACAACATGCCCAGATGTTATAAAGCAAATAATGGGCACTAGAAAATTGAATTTGACCTTGATCTATCCAATGTTGAATAACCTCAACCCTTCCCTTCATCCAAGCAGCATGTTGCTCTTTATAGAAGCCATACAAGTTAGGAGCGCCATTAATGATCTCTAAAGCGAATATGCGAGAGGCTTCTGGCCTTACTAAAGAAAACTCCATTTTATCTGTTATATAACGGGCTAACACTTCAGCAGGATCATCATCTTTAGTGGCCTCATCAAATACGGAGTTCCATAATTCTAAAATTTGTTGTAAAACTGCTAGATATAAATTTTCTTTACTCTTAAAGTAATATAATACATTCGTCTTGGGTAATTGAGCCCTGTCAGCGACTTGCTGGATTCGAGTGCCTTTAAAACCATGTTTTGCGAACTCATGTTCAGCTGCATTTAATATTAATTGTTTATTTGCCGCGCCGATTCGGCCTTCTTTATTGGTTTTATTATCTGTCATGGTCCATTATTTCTGTAATTGAAGGTTGAAGCCTGTGAGGGCGTACGTCTATCATCCTGTTAACAATGTATCATTAGTTCTTGGCATTTCTAAGTCGCCATGCAAACTATTTTAAATATAATTTATCATTTAACTTTAATATAAGTTGACCAATTGGTCAGGTTTTATATTATAGGCATAGTAACAATCAATCAAAACAAAATTTCGCAATATTAGTTTGTTCAAATAATCTAGAACATTGATATTTAAATAATGATCAACCAATACGATAGTCGGGAAAAACTATGGTTCAATTTTTACTTAACAATGTGAAGACTGATATTGATTCAGTGGAAACAGATCTAACGGTTTTAGACTATCTTCGTGAACATCAAGATTTGTGTGGGACGAAAGAGGGATGCGCATCGGGCGATTGTGGTGCTTGTACCGTGGTGTTAGCGCAATTAAACGAGCAACAAGACGGTATCGAATACAAGTCTATTAATAGCTGTGTGACTTTCACCAGTGCATTGCAAGGCAAGCAACTTATTACAGTGGAACATTTGGCGGATGGAAAAAATTTGCATCCAGTGCAATCTGCCATGGAGAACCAACATGCTTCCCAATGTGGTTTTTGTACCCCAGGTTTTGTGATGTCGCTTTTTGCGATGTATCATCAAAATAAATCGGCGACTCGACACAATGTAGAAATGGCCTTGTCAGGCAATTTATGTCGTTGCACCGGGTACCGCCCCATCATCGATGCCGCGCTTTCAAGTTGTGATAATAAAACAGCAGACAAGTTCGATGAATCAGAATCTCAAACCATAGAAAGTTTAAAATCCATTAAAAACAATAATGCTGGTTTAGCAGGACTATTTGTGCCGACGTCACGCCAAGCATTGGCCAAACTAGTGGCAGCTTATCCCCAAGCCCGTTATGTGGCTGGCAGCACTGATCTCGCATTGGAAGTAACCCAACAACTGAAAAGCCTTGATTGTTTGATCGATCTTAAATCTGTGCCTGAATTAAACCAATTAACCGTCACAGATACTCATTTGCAGATAGGTGCAGCGTTACCCTTTAACCAAATTGAGCCCGTCTTATTGGAAGACTTTCCATCCTTAAGCGAATTATTATGGCGATTTGCGTCGGTTCCGATTCGTAACCAAGCCACTTTAGGTGGAAATGTAGCGAATGCCTCTCCCATTGGTGATATGCCGCCAGTGTTATTGGCATTAAATGCAACAATTGCAGTAGACAATGGCAACGCGACAAGGCAAATCCCTGCGCGATCATTTTTCCTTGATTATCGTAAAACCGCATTACAAAAAGGGGAATGGATCGATTCGATTCACCTCCCCTTATTGCCAACAAACGCCATATTAAAGGCCTATAAAGTGTCGAAACGCATGGAAGATGATATTTCCGCCGTCTGTGCGGTGTTCCATCTAACCATCCAAGATAACATAATTGAGAGCGTATCGACCGGCTTCGGCGGCGTTGCTGCAACACCCGTTAGTGCCAATCAATTTGAACAAGGCTTACTTGGTGCAACTTGGGATTCGGCTGACACGTTAGAATTAGGTAAACAACTATTACAAAATGCTTTCAAGCCAATGGATGACGTTCGCGCTTCGGCAGAATATCGCACAGATTTAGTGGTAAATTTATGGCATCGTTTTTGGTTGGAAAACACCCAGCAAAGCAAGCTAATTGAAACTCGGGTGGTAACTCATGCGTAAACTCATTGATTTGGAATTAGATAATAGCCCCAGCGGAAAAATTGGTACATCAAGTAAACATGATAGTGCTAAACGCCATGTCACCGGCAGTGCCATTTACGTTGATGATAAAAACCTGCCAGCGAATACCTTACATGCGGCCATAGGAACCAGCAAAGTAGCCTGTGGAACTATCCAAAAATTCGACTTATCAAAAGTGAAGTCGAGCCCCGGTGTGGTGGATGTTATAACGGTAGATGATATTCCCGGTCATACCGACATAGGCCCAGTTTTTAAAGGTGATCCCATACTCACCAAAGATAAAGTAAGCTTTAACGGACAAGCTATTTTTGCTGTATTAGCCACCTCAACCCGCTTAGCTAGACAAGCGGTACTAAATGCTGAAATTACCTATAAGCAATCGCCAGCAACCTTAAACACTGATGAATCTCACCAACAGCAAGACTTTGTGCGCCCTGCCCATACCATGCAACAAACATTGTCTGCAAAACTTGAAGCGCAAGATCTTCATCAGATCACCTCCTGTTTAGATGTGGGCGGACAAGAACATTTGTACTTAGAAGGTCAAGTGTCTGTAGCAGTGCCACAAGAAGAAGATCGCATGATGATCTATACCTCTAGCCAGCATCCAAGTGAAGTACAGAAGTTGGTTGCCGAGGTGTTGGATGTGTCTATTAATAAAGTAACCGTTGATATGCGTCGCATGGGCGGTGGTTTTGGCGGCAAAGAAACCCAAGCTGCACAATGGGCGTGTATTGCAGCCGTTTTGGCATCACGGCAATCGGTACCGGTTAAAATCCGCTTACCGCGAATGCTTGATATGCAAGTAACAGGTAAGCGCCACCCTTTTACCAATAAATACAAGGTGAACTTTAATCAAGATGGATTAATTCAATCCAGTGAGTTTGAAATAAATGGCGATTGTGGTCACTCCCCCGATTTATCCGATGCCATAGTGGATCGCGCCATGTTCCACGTAGACAACGGCTATCACCTAGGTGAGACAGAAGTGGTGGGACATAGATGTAGAACCAATAAAGTCTCACACACAGCGTTTAGAGGTTTTGGTGGCCCCCAAGGGATGATTGTTGCAGAAGATATGCTGGATAAAATTGCTCGGCATACAAACCTAGATCCGCTAACCGCCAGAAAACGCAACTTTTATCAGAACGTAGGGGTTGAGCATACCCATTACGGAATGCCAATTGGTCAAAACGTCTTACCTGACTTAATTGAAAAATTGGAAAAAAGTAGTGATTACTGGCAACGTAGAAAACAGATTCAGGAATTTAATCAGTCCAGCCCTATTATTAAAAAAGGTTTGGCCTTAACACCGGTAAAATTTGGTATCTCATTTACCGCTAAACACCTCAATCAAGCGGGTGCACTGCTACACATATACACAGACGGCAGTATTCAAATAAACCATGGCGGCACCGAAATGGGCCAAGGTTTACATACCAAAGTGGGTCAAATTGTGGCCAATGAATTTGGTTTGCCCATTGATAAAATAGAAGTGACGGCCACACGTACCGACAAAGTGCCTAATACCTCACCTACTGCGGCATCCAGCGGTACCGATATGAATGGTAAAGCGGCTCAAAATGCCTGTATTGAAATTAAACAAAGGTTAGCTGAGTTGATGGTTGACCTTTTCAATAAACAATCAGCTCAACAAAAGACCACTGAGACCCCGCAAACAGTTGGTGTCGAAGATGTAAAATTTATCGATCAGCAGGTTTGTTTGCATGATTTCACGCTGCCCTTTGGGGAATTAATCCAAACCGCATATTTTGAGCGTATTTCCCTTTCCACTACAGGTTTCTACCAAACCCCAAAAATTCACTATGATCGTGAAACCGGTAAAGGGCGACCTTTTTTCTACTTTGCCTACGGTGCATCATGCAGCGAAGTGCTAATTGATACTCTCACTGGTGAAATGCGAGTTGAGCGTGTTGATATTCTTCACGATGTGGGTAACAGTCTTAACCCTGCCATCGATATTGGTCAAATTGAAGGTGGATTTATTCAAGGTATGGGATGGTTAACCACGGAAGAATTATTGTGGGATAAAAGCGGAAAATTGATCAGTAATAATCCGGCAACCTATAAGATCCCAGCCATAGGTGATACTCCTAGAGAGTTCAATGTTGACCTATACCCACATGCCAATACTGAGAATACCATTTATAACTCTAAGGCCGTGGGTGAACCGCCGTTAATGTTAGCCATATCCGTTTGGTGTGCAATTAAAGATGCGATTTCTAGCCTATCTGACTATGCATTAGATCCCGATTTAGATACCCCAGCGACCCCTGAGAAAATTCTCAAGGCGTGTCAAAGTATGACAATTTCACAAGGTGCTAAATCATGCTGAAAAACCAGTGGTTTGATGGAGTAATGCATTGTGAAAATACCGCTAAAGCCTATGTAGTGCTAACGGTAATGGGCTCTGTGGGGTCAACCCCTCGCCCCCAAGGCACCAAAATGGTGGTCACTGAAGATCGTATTTTTGACACCATCGGTGGCGGACAACTGGAACATTTATCGATTCAAAAAGCCCGGGAATTACTGACCAATAAAACTCAAAACCAACACGTAGAATACTTCCCCCTAGGCGCTAAATTAGCCCAATGTTGTGGCGGTGCAACCCATGTTTTGTTTGAGGTATTTTGCCAACACGTCAATCAATTGATGATTTTTGGTGCAGGTCATGTAGCACAAGCATTAGTACCGATAATTTCTCAGCTTCCGTTGAGTATTATCTGGGTAGATTCACGACAAGAAATGTTTGATCAAGTGGATAAATCACAAATGCAGTTGCCGGCAAATGTAACTACCATAATTGCTGATGATTGCACTGATGCGTTTTCTGAATACGCCTCCAATTTTGTATTGGTGATGACTCATGATCATCAACTGGATTATGACTTGGTTCATACAGCAATACAGATTGAGAATGTTGATTATTTAGGTTTAATCGGTTCGCAAACCAAAGCCAAACGCTTTCAAACACGCTTAACTAACCATGGAATAAGCGAACACATGCTGGAAAAATTAGTTTGCCCAATTGGCATGACCGACATTCCAGGAAAGCGCCCCATTGAAGTTGCGGTGTCCGTTGCTGGACAACTTATTAATTTACTCAATAAACACCAATCAAACGTAACTCAAAATAGCCAAGCGGCATGGTTACAAACCAAGGAAATTGCGAAATTATTATGAGCTTAGATGAACTCAATGCGTTATCAGAAACCGAGGCTTACCAATGGTTTAAAAGTTGTTGTGAATCTACAACTTGGTCAACTTTCATGGCGCAATCTCGTCCTTTCACGTCCCTTGAACAGATAAAAAAAATCGCAACCGATAAATGGCCATCGTTAACCGAAGATGATTATTTAGAAGCATTTAAAGCCCACCCTATGATTGGTGATATTAAAACCTTAGAAGCTAAATATGCCAATACATCTGGCTTAGCAGAACAAGAACAAGCCAGTGCCATAGGCGCAGATCCTAAAGTATTACAGGAGCTTCACCGTCTCAATCACCTGTACCTTGAAAAAAACCATTTTATTTTCATTATTTGTGCCACTGGGCAAAGTGCCGAAGCCATGTTGACAGCAATTAAAGAGCGCATTCATAACGATACTAAAACTGAAATTGCATTAGCCGCACAACAACAATTAAAAATCGCTTTAATAAGAATAGACAAAGGCCTAACCGCCTGAACAGAGAATCAATTTATGAATAGCTTATCTAGTCACGTACTCGACACAGCAGCAGGAAAACCAGTGGCCAACTTAGCATTACAACTGACCACTCCTGATGGCACAATTGTTCACGCTCAAACCGATAATGATGGTCGTTGTAATCAATGGGACAACACGCAGTTTGTTGCCGGAAACTATCAACTGCGCTTTTCCGTTGAAGCCTATTTAGTCGCCAAACACGGCGAAAGTTTCTACCCTTTTGTGGATGTCAATTTTACCTTGCCTGAAGATGGGGGTCACTATCATGTGCCTTTGCTGATCTCCCCGTACGGTTTTAGTAGTTACCGAGGCAGTTAATCGCATATGAGTTCAGACTTACAAGTATTTCGCAGTAGTATTCTCCACTTCCCAGTAACTACGGACTCTCCAGACGAGGGTTATGCGTATTTTAAAGATGGATATTTGGTTACGCGTAACGATAAAATAGCAGCCATTGGGGAATATTCAGCGTTACCTGAGGAATATTCGGCATTACCTATTACTGATTATCAAGGTAAGTTGTTGTTACCCGGCTTCATTGATAGCCATTTACATTTCCCACAAACCGAAATGATAGCCAGTTACGGTGAACAGTTACTGCAGTGGTTGCAAAACTTCACGTTTCCCACTGAAACCAAGTTTCAAAACCACGATTATGCCCACGCCATGGCAGAATTATTTTTAACTCAGTTATTTTGCAACGGCACCACCACAGCCATGGTGTACTCCAGTGTCCATAAACAAGCCACAGATGCACTTTTTAGTGCGGCAACGGCTCATTCAATGGCGTTAATTGCTGGTAAAGTCTGTATGGACCGAAATTGTCCTGAAGACTTGCAAGACTGTCCTACTTCAGCACAACAAGACAGCGCTGAATTAATTGACAAATGGCACAACAAAAATCGCACTAAGTATGCATTAACCCCAAGATTTGCACCAACCAGTACTGAAGGTCAATTGGCCGCTTTGGGTGAATTAGCGCAACAATACGACGATGTATATATTCAAACCCATTTATCTGAAAATACCCATGAAATTGCTTGGGTCAAAGAGCTTTATCCGCAACATCAACACTATTTAGATGTATACGATCATCATCATTTAGTCAGAAAAGGCAGCGTATTTGGACATTGTATTCATTTGCAGCAAGAGGAATGGGATTTACTTACCCAAACAGAAGCTACCATTGCATTCTGTCCGTCTTCAAACTTATTTTTAGGCAGTGGTTTATTTAACCTCGACAAAGCTAGGCAATCATCGGTGAACGTGGCGTTAGCCACCGACGTGGGTGCTGGAACTTCGTTTAATATGCTCAGAACCTTAGGGGATGCGTATAAAATTTGTCAGCTTAATCATTGTAAACTTTCGGCATTAAGTGGCCTGTATATGATGACCCAAGGAACCGCCGCTGCCCTAGATTTAGATCACAGTATTGGAAATTTAAACCCAGGTAGCCACGCTGATTTTGTGGTGTTAGATCCTAAATTTAGCCAACTGAGTGAAATAAGAACAGATTCGTTACTTTCAGAAGGCACTGTCGAGCTGCCCTCTGATGTTTTGTTTGCTTTGAGTATGTTAGCAGATGAACGCACAACTGAAGCCACTTATATCGCTGGCAAAGCGGTATTTAAACAACCCACTAGGAGCAATTAAATGGTTTGGATGGACTGGGTATCACTGTTTATACGATGGTTTCACGTTATCGCAGGCGTTGCGTGGATTGGCGCTTCCTTTTATTTTATTTGGCTGGATAATAACTTACAAGCGCCACCAGATTGGAAAAAGGATAAAGGTATTAAAGGCGACCTTTGGGCAGTACATGGTGGTGGTTTTTACGAGGTGGCCAAATATCAATATGGCCCTGAGAAAATGCCTGAAACCTTGCACTGGTTTAAATGGGAAGCCTACACCACCTGGATAAGTGGCTTCAGTTTACTCATCCTTGTCTATTATTTTGGTGCCTCTGCATTTTTAATCGACCCCAATGTGATGGAATTAACTGAAACCCAAGCCATATTAATGGGACTAGGTTTAATATTTGGTGGCATGCTAATTTACGAAGTGGCTTGTCGTAGCCCTTTGGCAAAAAATCCGATGGTTTTTGCGGTCTTTCTACTACTGCTGTTAACCCTTGCTGCTTGGTTGGCTACTCAATGGTTTAGCGGCCGTGGAGCTTATATCCATGTGGGTGCGCTCATTGGGACCATTATGGTTGCCAATGTATTTTTGCAAATTATGCCTTCACAAAGAGCTATGGTTGATGCCGTGAAGAACAAACAAGCGGTTGATCCTAGTTGGGGAGAAAAAGCTAAGTTACGTTCAGTACACAACAATTACCTCACCCTACCGATCCTGTTTATCATGATCAGCAATCACTATCCTATGACCTATTTGCATCAGCATAACTGGTTAGTGTTAATCGCGCTTTGTGTGGTATCGGCTTGGATTAGACACTTTTTTAATTTAAAACATCTAGGTGTGGTTAAGCCGTCAATCTTGATCAGCGGTGCTGTGGCTATGTTGGCAATTGCTATTTGGGTGTCAGCACCGAATCTGCTTACCACCCAAGCAAATAACACAGACGAAGCAAAAAAAGAAATTGCGCTGGTGACTCAACAGCAAGTAAAAGAGGTATTAAATAAACATTGTTTATCTTGTCATTCAACTAGCCCCACCGATGAGATGTTCCCTTCACCTCCCCTAGGGTTGGTGATGGATGATTGGAAAGATGTTGAAAACAAGTTGAGTGTTATTTATCAACGGGTATTTGTAACACGTGACATGCCATTTTTAAATAAAACCAAAATGACCGATGCAGAGCGTCAGTTAGTAGCAGACTGGTATTTACAAAATTTAAATTAAACGATGCTTCTAAACGTTTGTTAAGTCGTCACTCTTGGCTTTTGCATCAACGGATTCAAATAGAATACGAGCCGCTAATTTAGCGGTTCGAGAATCCATATCAAATTTTGGATTCAGTTCTGCAATATCCATCAAGCGCCAGTTAAAATTCAAATCAGCCTGTTGAGCACTCAACCAACGCATAATTGAAATGACAAAAGTGACGGGAATTCCTAAAACACTAGGTGCACTTACACCAGGTGCTAATGCCGCAGGAAAAGCGTCCAAACAAACCGTCACATAAACTTCGTCTACCGCGTTTAACATAGGTATTAATAGTTCTTTGGCCCGCGCTATATCGGCAAGTTGCTGGCAGTCCTCATCCAATAAATATCCCACTTTTAGACTATTGGCGCAGTCAAACAACACTTGTGTATTGGCCGCTTTAGCTATTCCTAAACAAATATAATGAAATGCTTCATTATGCTGACGGCAAGTATCTGCAATTTGGTAAAATGGTGTGCCGGAGCTTGGATCTGGTGTTGGTTTACGCAGATCAAAGTGTGCATCAAAATTTATAATGCCTATTTTCTTGTTATTTTTCGCCTGAAGATAATTGCGTAAGCCAGTATAACTGGCCTGTGCAATTTCATGCCCGCCGCCCAAGCCAATAACGAAGCCAGACGAATTCAATGCACCATTAATTTGCTGGGCATACTTATGTTGTGCTGCTGCAAGGTTGGTTTTTGCCTCAACATTGCCTAAATCTTTAATTGATTGCTCTAAATGCCATGCCAAACTGCAAAGGCTGGCGCGAATGGCGTTTGGCCCCTCTTTGGCCCCTACTCTGCCTTTATTCATTGCCACACCAAGATCACTGTTGAACCCTAGTAGTGCGATATCGGTTTGCGCTGTGGTTTGCTCAATCACCTGATGCCAACGAAGGCTTTTACTGCCAGTGTCGCTGTCAATTCGTCCAGTCCAATTAAACGATGAGTTTTGACTAAACAAGTTTGCCTCCAAACCATCGATTGAGGGGTTTATATTGATTGATCCCATACACAAGTTGGGCTGGATGGGAGATATCCCATAAGCATAAGTCTGCTCGACAACCTGCTTTGATTTGCCCTCTATCATCTAACCCTAGCGCTTTAGCAGCATGTATTGTAATGCCTTTTAAGGCTTCTTCTGGGGTCAACTCAAATAACACACAGGCCATATTGGCACAGGTAAGTATGGAGGCAATGGGTGAACTGCCAGGGTTTAAATCGGTGGCCACAGCCATAGGTACTTGCTGAGCTCTTAGCGCTTCAATCGGCGGCTTTTGGGATTCTTTTAAAAAATAGAAAGCACCAGGAAGTAACACCGCCACCGTATTGGATTGTTTAAGGTAAATAACATCTTCAGAAGTGAGGTATTCAATATGATCAACTGACAAAGCGTGATAGTCACAGGCTAATTTCGCGCCTTTTAAGTCACTAAGTTGTTCAACATGGGCTTTCACATTGAGGCCAAGCCCCTTTGCTGTCTTGAAGACTCGTTCACATTGGGCGGGTGAAAAACCGATGCTTTCACAAAATACATCCACACTATCCGCTAGGTTTAGTTCACTGACCTTAGGCATTACTTCATAACAAACGAAGTCAATATACCCCTCGGGATCGCCAGCGTATTCAATCGGTAAGGCATGGGCACCTAAATAAGTTGTTCGTATATTAATCGGTAATTCAGTGCCTAAGGTTTTCGCCACTTGCAGCATTTTGATTTCAGTGTCTAAATCTAAGCCGTATCCAGATTTCACTTCTAAGGTGGTTACACCTTCATGGATTAATGCAGTGGCTCTTGCGGTTGCCGAGGCTAACAAAGCTTCAGGGGAGGCTTTTCGTGTCGCATTAACGGTACTTTTTATGCCGCCACCTTGCTCAGCAATTTGTTGATAACTCTGGCCATTGAGGCGCATTTCAAATTCATTGGCACGATCACCGGCGTATACCAGATGGGTATGGCAATCCACAAAACCAGGTAATAACCAGTTTCCACCACCGTCGAATTTAGCTAATGGAGTAACCTCACAATTGTCCATCTCTCCAACATAGATAATGCTGCCATTATCGATTGCTACACAGCCATTCTCTATGGTCCCGTAGGGCTCGGAACCATCTAGCATAGTGGCAATTTGAACGTTGTAAATCAGGTAATCGCATTGCTTCGGCATAAGATCACTTTAGGGCCATTAAATGAATAGTTAGTGTACTTGCAGCAACTTGTATATACAAGTAAGATACATAAAATTTACAAATAAATAACACTGGTATGGCCGCACATTTTATTAAAATCAAGTCCCATTTATTAGCGCGAATTGAAGATGGAAGCATGCAGCATGGGGATAAAGTTCCATCGGAAAATAAGCTGGCTGAACAATTTAATGTTAGCCGGATGACGGCAAGACGGGCGCTAACCGACTTAGTCAACGAAGGGATTTTGTTACGCTCACAGGGCTTAGGTACCTTTGTGAGCGATCAGCGTCCCATGAGTTCCATGTTAGAAATTAACAGTATTGACGATGAAGTCTTAGCCCGTGGTCATAGTTACGCCAATAAGGTCATTTGCCAAAACCAAATACACGCCACTGCACATCAGGCCAATTCCTTAGGCTTAGCTATAGATGATCCCGTTTACCATACGCAAATAATCCACTT
Organism: Aliiglaciecola sp.; assembly: GCF_039982535.1. NCBI lineage: Bacteria > Pseudomonadati > Pseudomonadota > Gammaproteobacteria > Alteromonadales > Alteromonadaceae > Aliiglaciecola > Aliiglaciecola sp. The sequence goes on along the minus strand of NZ_JBDWYG010000031.1, from coordinate 79,216 downwards.
GGAAAATAACATCCCTATTCAACTGGAAGACCGTTTAGTTAACCCCAAATATGCCCCTGACTATATAGCTCAGGATTTTAATAAGATTACAGCTAATCGTTATCTCAATAAGGTAGCGCCTTTAACCGAAGCAGAGCATGTCATAGAGGCTTTATTGCCTGCAGAAGATATTGCCCAGGCCTTATCCGTTAATACACAACAGCCTTGTTTACTGATTTCTCGCCGTACTTTTTCAGCCAAAGGCATTGTTAGTTTTGCCAACCTTTATCATCCGGGTAATCGTTACCGATTAGGTGGTCATTTAGATTTCCCTGCGTCTACATAGACGTCATTCAAATAAGAGACTCTCAACTATGAACAATCGATATTCAAAACGAGTTGTAAAAGCCCCAACGGGCAGTCAAATCAGCGCTAAAAGTTGGTTAACGGAAGCGCCCATGCGCATGTTAATGAACAACCTAGATCCAGAGGTTGCTGAACATCCCCATGAACTTGTGGTTTACGGTGGTATTGGACGCGCAGCACGAGATTGGCCATGTTTTGACAAAATAATTGAAGTACTGCAACGCTTAAACGATGACGAAACACTGCTTGTACAAAGTGGCAAACCCGTTGGGGTATTCCCCACCCACAAACATGCTCCTAGGGTATTAATAGCAAACTCGAACTTGGTACCTCGTTGGGCAACTTGGGAGCATTTCAATGAGTTGGATAGACAGGGGCTGATGATGTACGGGCAAATGACCGCTGGTTCTTGGATCTACATTGGTTCACAAGGCATAGTGCAAGGTACATACGAAACCTTTGTGAGTATTGCTAAAACCCACTTTAATGGTCAAGCAGCGGGTAAATGGATATTAACAGGTGGTCTAGGTGGAATGGGCGGCGCTCAACCTCTGGCGGCAACCATGGCGGGTTTTTCAATGCTCGCGGTGGAAGTTGATGAAAGCCGTATCGATTTTCGACTAAAAACCGGCTATTTGGATAAAAAAGCCACGGATCTTGCCCATGCACTAACACTGCTTCAACAAGCAAAACAGGATGGCGAAGCCATTTCCATCGGATTGTTAGGTAATGCAGCCGATGTATTTAGTGACATTGCTAATTCTAATATGATTCCTGATGTGGTCACCGATCAAACCAGTGCCCATGATCCCCTTAATGGTTATTTACCGCAGAACTGGACCCTTGAACAAGCTGCTGAAATGCGAAAACAAGATGAAAAACGCGTGGTGATAGCTGCTAAAAAGTCCATGGCGGTACAAGTAGAGGCAATGCTTGCATTACAAGCTAAAGGGGCTGCAACCTTAGATTATGGTAATAATATTCGGCAAATGGCATTGGAAACCGGGGTCAAAAATGCCTTCGATTTCCCCGGTTTTGTGCCCGCTTATATTCGCCCACTATTTTGCCAAGGGATAGGACCGTTTCGCTGGGTAGCACTCTCTGGTGATCCCGAAGATATTTACAAAACCGATGCCAAAGTAAAAGAGCTGATCAGCGATGATCCCCACCTCCATCAATGGCTAGATATGGCCAAACAACGCATTCAGTTTCAAGGGTTACCGGCAAGAATATGCTGGGTAGGTTTAGGGCAAAGACAAAAACTTGGATTAGCATTTAATCAAATGGTGCGTTCAGGTGCACTATCTGCCCCCATTGTTATTGGTCGAGATCATTTAGACTCAGGCTCGGTCGCCTCCCCTAACCGCGAAACAGAAAGCATGTTAGATGGTTCTGATGCGGTATCCGATTGGCCGTTACTTAATGCAATGTTAAACACCGCAAGCGGCGCAACTTGGGTAAGCCTGCATCACGGCGGTGGAGTTGGCATGGGATTTAGTCAACATTCAGGTGTGGTTATTGTCTGTGACGGCACAACAGAAGCTGATGAGCGTATAACAAGGGTACTTCACAATGATCCGGCCACCGGTGTAATGCGTCATGCTGATGCAGGATATGACATTGCCATCCAATGCGCGAAACAAAAACAACTCGACTTACCTATGTTAGAAGGCATTGAACATGACTAAGATCGTCTTAAAACCCGGCCAAGTTAATCTTCAACAACTGGCTAAAATTCATCGCCAACCGGTGCAATTAGCACTAGATGAATCGGCGATTGAACAAATTAATAGAGCAGAAAAAACTGTCTTAGATACGATTGCCACTGGTAAAACAGTCTATGGAATCAACACCGGATTTGGCTTGCTTGCTAACACCAAAATCCCACAACATGAACTAGAGGCCTTACAACGCAGTATTGTTTTATCCCATGCAGCAGGGACTGGTAATTTTATGCCAGACAATACTGTTCGATTAATGATGTTTTTGAAAATAAACTCATTAGCAAGAGGCTACTCTGGTATTCGATTACGTGTTATTGATGCCCTGATCACACTCTTTAATGCACAAGTGTATCCTGCTATTCCTGAAAAGGGATCCGTTGGAGCCTCTGGTGATTTAGCTCCCTTAGCGCACATGAGTGCGGTGTTATTAGGTGAAGGGGAAGCCTTCTATCAAGGGCAAAAGTATCCCGCAGCCGAAGCATTAAAAATTGCCAACCTCTCTAAAGTTGCACTTGCGCCAAAAGAAGGATTAGCACTTTTAAACGGAACTCAAGCCTCAACGGCCTTTGCCTTACAAGGTTTGTTTTATGCCGAAAACGCATTAAACAGTGCCATTGCCATCGGCAGTTTAAGCGTGGAAGCCGCGTTGGGCTCGAGAGTGCCTTTTGATGAACGTATTCATTTAGTCCGTGGCCATCAAGCACAAATAGATGTTGCTGAGGCCTACAGACAACTATTAGCCTCTTCCAGCATTGGGGATTCCCATCAAGGGTGCAGTAAAGTACAAGACCCCTACTCTTTGCGCTGTCAGCCTCAGGTAATGGGTGCCTGTTTAGGGCAAATACGATTTGCCGCTCAAACCCTGCTAATTGAAGCCAACGGCGTATCAGACAACCCACTGGTTTTTTCAGATAGCGGAGATATTTTATCTGGTGGAAATTTTCATGCAGAGACCGTCGCCATGACCGCTGACATGTTAGCCATTGCGTTATGTGAAATTGGTTCTTTGGCTGAACGCAGAATGGCGCTACTTATTGACAGTAATCTTAGCGGCTTACCGCCATTTTTAGTTGAAAATGGTGGGGTTAACTCAGGTTTTATGATTGCACAGGTTACCTGCGCCGCCTTAGCCAGTGAAAACAAAACCTACGCTCACCCAGCATCCATCGATTCTTTGCCCACCTCGGCAAATCAAGAAGATCATGTTTCCATGGCTACATTTGCTGCCCGTCGATTAAGAGACATCTTTGATAATGTGGCAGGAATATTAGCCATTGAGTGGCTTGCAGCAAGCCAAGGCGTGGACTTTAGAGCACCTTTAACTACCAGTACCCAACTAGAACAAGTAAAACACTTACTGCGTACAAAAGTGCCCTTTTATGACAAAGATAGGTATTTTTCACCGGATATTGAAGATGCAAAAACTCTCATTCGCAGTCACGCACTTTCAGATCTCGTCCAATTAAAACTTCTCTGAAACGGCGATCTTAGTTAATGACCATTGGGACAATATAAGCTTTAACTGCAAAAGTGAGATTGCAGACAAAAAAAAGACCAAGTTAAACCTGGTCTTTTTTATTCTCACAAATCCACTTAGCTACGACGTCTCAACCGCATCATTAAACCTAGTCCACTTAGCAATAAAAAAGCACCTAGAGGTTCATCGACGTTGGTAGTCGGTGGATTATTCACTCCGCCGTCGTTGTCTGTATAAATACCAGTTAGGTTACTTAAAAACACGCCACTATCAAAAATGCTGTCTGACGTATCTGCGATAGCAATTTTAAGGGTATGCTGAGTTAAACTTTCATCAACCAGACCGATTAAATTTAAGTTCTGACTAAATCCATCATACTCAATATCGAATAATCCTGTTGTATTATCCAAAAAGTTACTCGCATTAGCTCCTTCAACAAACGACACTAAACTTGAATCAGGAAAAAACGCATAGTTGGTTCCATCGACAAATACACCGAACACATCAGTGACTCCCTGATCTGGAAACTCATCACTACCGAATATGAAATCAAGAGATATAGCGTTAAAACCTGCGCCCAACATGAAATCAAATTCTATAAAATTGACATCATTGGTTATTGATGATGGCGCACCCGCGTCATTTAAAATTGCGCTTAAGTCTGCATCACCTCCGGTTCCTGGAGTGAAAGGGTCAAAACTTGTATCAGTGTTAATACTAGGTATGTTCGCTGTACCACTGGTTAATACTGCACCTTCTCCCATACTAACAGTAGAAGAGCCATCAGTAATATTAACACCGGAAAAAATACCAGACTGGGCAGAGTTGCTATTGATACCATCACCAATTGCCCCTACAAAGGTTTCACTACCAGCAATTACACTTACACCACCACCGGAAACAACCAAAGAACTGGTAATATCAGAGATAGCGTCATCGCCAGTTTCAATTAAATCCAGTCCTAACAATCCTGCGTTAGCACTAAAAGAGGTGACGAAGAATAGCGAAATGCCGAGGTTTTTTATTTTCATTAGATTAATCCTTATCAAATGTAAACATGTTTTATCTTAAAACCCAATGATACCTCTACTCCTTGAGTTTTGTTCATTTTAAGAGCATGCATAACAGAGGCCAAAATATTTACCTTTGTAAAAACAAAAACATAAAAACAAGCTGGTTGCTTAAAGGAGTAGATGTGTAAATTTATTTGACAGAAAATTGTGACGGAAAAAACTGAATTAGAGGTATAAGGAAAAGATAACAAGTTAAAAATTTATGCCTGCCTTATTCGGCAGACATAAATATAAATAATGTAACGCTTAGCCCATGCGCTTCAAAGCACAGAGTTTATTTCCAGCTGGATCTTTCAAATAAGCTAAATACATGTCACCTGAAGGAGATTTGCGGATCCCAGGAGGATCTTCACAGTCAGTACCACCATTTGCCAAACCAGCAGCATGCCAAGCATCCCCTTGCTCTGGACTATCTACTGAAAAACCAATAGTACTGCCATTACCATGACTAGCAGGCTCACCATTAATTGGTTTAGTAATTGCGAAAATACCAGTATCAGTTATATAAAAACAGCGACCTTTAGGGTCAATGACACCAGGTTTGCAACCTAACTCAGCGAAAGTAGCATCATAAAACGCTTTCGATTCTTCGATACTATTTGCGCCTAACATAATGTGACTAAACATATCTTAACTCCGTTAAAACTTATTTTGAATGAATAGATTAACGTGAAAAACTGCAATAATCTATTGTTTATCAAAGGTTAAATAGTTATTAATAACTATTAACATCGTTAATTCATTATTTTTTAGTTGCCTCGGTATCCTGATGAATAAGTTCTTCTTCAACATCACCACCTGGGCCCGAGTCGTCATTAGCACTCGGACGAACAGTTAGCAACATACTCAATGCAGATACAATAAATGCCGTGGTTTGTTGTGGTGAGATGGTGTAAAAATACTCCCACGCCTGACTTTTATAGTCGGAGTAACGGTTAGCTCGGTCTGGGAATTTGTCAAGATACGCTAAATTAACGGCATGACCGATTGCAGCATCAACAATAATGGGTTCATCAATTTTCAAACTTGGGTTTTGTTCAAAAAAGCTGGCCATTGCGTTTAAAGACTCGATGGTTAATTGACGATACTCAGCGGCATGAATATTGTTCAACATATGTTCTGTTATTAACGCAAATGCAGTCTCCCCTGGAGTCATATCGCTGAGCACTACACCACTATCAATGCGGTTTCTACGATCCATCTTATTACCAATCACTAATCCTGTAGTGTGATGCAGTATGCGCCAAATTTGCTTATTAAATGATGCTGAACGACGGTCAATAATTCCTTGATGTTGTCGCCAAACCAGCCAGCCATCTTTAGGCGGAGAAAGTTGCTCTAAGCCTAAATCTTGCTGCCAATTTAGTTTTTCTGAGATACCTTTGGCATGCAATTTTTCCATTTTCATAGGCAGATCAGAAAGAGATTGGTAATCTTCTAGCACCGCTTCCAAACGTTCTTGAATTACCGATGGTGCCATTGCCATGAGCTTTTCATAAGCTTCATCAGTCGCTAGATTTTCAGAGCGCGCTATTTGGCTAGTCAACAAAATAATTAGGTAACTGACTCGAATGGTCATTAATTCTCTGAATAACTCAGGTCGAGCTTTTATTAATAGCCCAAGACAAAGTAAAACCTCTTGGGTTAAAATCTGATCACGCACATCATCACGGCAGTAGTGATGAATTTTTTTCATTAACGCTTCATCCGTTAATGGCCTAGATATTAAAGACTCATCAGTATAAGAGCGTCCCACTTGAATATTCTTTTGTGCAACCAAAATGGCGCTAACGACTAATCCAAGATCGCCATCCACTTTTTCTAATAAACCAGCAGCATGTCGTAGCACTGACCATAAGCGTAAACGCCCTGCTTCACTGTATACCTCTTCTAAGGCATCAGTTAATCGGTAACAACTGTCACTGTAGGTAATTGTAGAATTTAACCCCTGAAGTTTAACCAATACCGATAGCAACTCCACTTGTTCAAACAAGTTATCTGAGGCCGCTAATCGGTCTGCTAACAATTGAGTGTCGGTGATAAAAGATATTTCTAGTTCTTCGCCTTGGGTTAGAGGCGCATTGGAATTACTAGAGATTAACGTGGTTCTAAATGGCGTTGTACTAACGGAAATTTCTTCCGGCAATTCATAACCATTCAAATCTACAAATCGCTCGATAGCCGCTGTTGGGATGAGCTGCGCCATTTTACCCAACTTCACTGGAATATCATTGACATAACCAGAGTCTATATTTTTAATTAATTCAAAAAACGAGGTTCTATCGGCATCTAACATTTGATGAGTTAGCATAACAGTGACCGTCGGTCTGCCACTTTCTGTCCAATTTCGATGCAAATAACTCAATTCACTTTTAAATCGTCGCACTAAAAAGTCGATGTCATAACTTAAAAAGAAAGCTTGCTGGATAAACGACGGTGTTAAGCACACAAATCGTGATTTTCCTAAAGCATAAACCCGACTAGTGGTTAAACTTTTAGGGATCCTAAAAGAACGCCCCGTTAGTCCCAATGAAGAATTTGCCCCCACCTGTGAATACATATTGGCGATATCTTCAGGTCGACACACCTTAACAGGAGAAATGTCACTGATTGTTTCGGTTATTAAACCACTACCTGCTAATTCAGATTGAAGCGCTTCGTCTTCTGCTAAAAACACCAGTTGGACAACTGGCTTTTTACTAGGTTTAACATGACGACGTCCGATGGGATCCAAATCTCCAGGACGCAATAAACCATCTTCTAACATCGCTCCTAACAAAAACAGACTCTGAGCCCACACTAGGGGGACATTCTCATTTGGTAAGCGGTCTTGTGAATGTGGGTTTTCGCGCTCTTTTTCAATTGACTCTAAAGGAACATAGTACAATTCAGGAAGTAATAAATGACCATCTTGCTCCACCATTACTGAGTCTAAACGATTTCGATAGTGTTCCACTTGTTCGCGATCGTCGCGGAAAATGGCGTCTAAATACAAATACGCATAAAATAAAGGCCATTCTGATTCTATATTTTCAAACTGCTTTAATTCCTGCTCTTCGTAATGTAAACGCTCTTCATCTTCTAAAACCGTTTGATGCCCATCACGTAGAAAACGTTTTAAACCATAACGGCCCTCAAGCTTATTAATAATTTTGCTTCGAACTTTATCACTGAGGGTTTGACTCGGTGCCGCAAAAGCAGGAAAACCAACCACGCTCAGCAAAGCGGCGTCAATTTCTTTGGTAATTGACTCACGGGGTAACATTTCACTCAAGGTAATGTTGGCTTGGGCAATATTATCTGGCACTACGTGAATGACCGAGCTTTGTGAACCTTTAGCACCGTACAGATTGAAACCTGACAGCGCTTCTAACGCCGCTTTGGCCATTCCTAACGAGCTGGCATTTAACTCCACGTGGCCACTATTGGATTTCGCTCCTCGCTCCCAGATACCAAAATCTGGAGTCCGATAGGCTCGTTCAATATAAAAGACTAGGTTTTGGACAAAGTCGACTTCTTCATCGCTCCAAATGAGCTCTAAACCCGACGCAATCATTTGCGTGAGGGTTAATAAAAAGACAGATGTGGCATCAATTTGCAAATGCCCCCACTCATGGTCAGCAACAACGTTATCGCCGGTGGCAGTATCGTATTTTGCGTGTAAAGAATCTTTTGGACTGCGACTTTTCTTAAAAGCTTCAACTTTCGATGACTGACTCATCATTGAACGCAATAAACCGCGCATTAATTTGACTGTGCGCTGCTGAAGTTCAAACCCTCGACCACCATCATCATCTAGCTGACGATAGGCTAAAGCAAGACCCCAAACGGCTAAAATACTATAAACGTTGTCTCGCACCCAGGCATCTTGATAATTGCCATGGTTTGTTATTGCGGTGCTTGCTGGCAGTAGTCCAGATATTGGGTGTTGCTTGTCTATTATGACGGCTTTAATTTGTTGATAATATTTATCTAGGTTCGCCCTTAGATGAATGTCTTGCATAATCGTTCCTACCACTGTGGATAATAGATGCTGAAAAATGGGCATCTTGAAAATAGTTAATCACTGTACGTTGCTTATATGATCGATAAATTACCACTGTGATCTCAAAAGTGGATTGTAAACCAAGTAATTAATTAGATAATAATCACTATCACAAGGTCTAACCTAGCTATAAAAACCAGCAAAGTTCAGGCCAAATTTATTTGCTGTTGCTTTCAAGCCCCATAAGTTCCTAGTTAGACTCTACAAACATACGGAAACTAACGGGTGTTTTATCTAACATTATAATTCTATAAACAATTTTTCTAAATCGATTAAGTAAACCATAATATCACCATCAAATAAACCAGAAAGCTAGTTAAAATAAGTCAATGTGATGGGATCTTTGCTCGAATTAAGTGCAAGTTAATGAATGACCTATTACCTGAATATATTTTTATTAGGATAAAATACGCTTATCTACCCGCACAGCCGTATTACGTGGCACAATTTCCTTGCCCCTTGCTAACAAATGAACACGCGTAAATGCGGCACCATACAACAATATTAATGATGAGTAATAAACCCACAGTAAAATGATTACCACGGAACCAGCAGCACCATACGCAGACGCCGTAGCAGTGTATGCTAGGTATGCAGCAATTCCATACCGTCCTAAAGAGAACAAGACGGCTGTGACCATGGCACCAACCATCACGTCTTTCCAACTGAGCTTAACGTCGGGTAACACTTTAAAAATGGTGGCAAATAGCAATGCAATCATCCCTAAAGAAACTATAAATTCAGCACTGCCAAGTAACAGTTCTACGAAGGGTAAAAACTCAGCGGTAAAATTAAGCACAGCTCGCAATGCAACGCCTAAAAGAAGGGATGTAAGTAAAACAAAACCGATTGACAGTACGACCATTAATGAAAACAAACGCTTTTTAGCGAGTAAAAATAAGCCATTACGATCAGGACTTGCTGTTACCCCCCAAATCGAATTTAAAGAATACTGCATTTGACCGAATACGGTAGTTGCACCGAGCATCAACGCACCAACGCCAAGCAAAGTAGGTAAAATTCCAGATGCTTCAATTCGAGATTGGCTTACGGTACGTTCGACCACTTCAGCTGCCTCTTTGCCCATAATGTCTGCAAATTGAGCCACAATTTGACCTTGAGCAGCATCTTCGCCTAACACTACGCCGATAACGGTGACCGCAATAATAACGATTGGCGCTAAAGAAAATAACGTGTAAAAAGCCAAAGCACCGGCATAGCTAAACGCATTTTCATCCAACCACAACTTGGCGGTATCCCGTAATATATTTTTCCAATAGTGCACAAAGTGCATCGCAGCAATTCTCCGTAGCTAAACTCAATAGGCTAACCCAACTAAAATGCCGGAGTAACTATTGTCAATGAGGTAGTGTTTAAAGCAAAGCAGAGTAAAACACATCCCCCCGCTATGCAACAGAGATTAGAATCCGCCCGCCTGTAGCATGGCCTTTAGGCCATGAAATCAATATCCACGTTCCGTAGCATGGCCTTTAGGCCATGGACACAAACCTGCCACCCACAGCCTTGAACTAACAACCGCGGGGCTAAAGCCACCGCCTACAATACAAATTTGGCTGTAGCCTGGCCTTTAGGCCATAAAATCAATATCCATGTTCCGTAGCATGGCCTTTAGGCCATGGACACAAACCTGCCACCCACAGCCTTGAATTAACTACCGCGGGGCTAAAGGCCACCACCTACAATAAAAATTTCGCTGTAGCTTGGCCTTTAGGCCATGGAATCGATATCTATGTTCCGTAGCATGGTCTTTAGGCCATGACGAAGAGCAGAGGTCAAATAGAAATAATAATATGGATTAAACATCTCTGAGATAGAGAATAGATGTAGTACAGAATTCTTTTAGAAAGAATGGTGCCCGGGGCCGGACTTGAACCGGCACGATCTTACGATCGAGGGATTTTAAATCCCTTGTGTCTACCAATTTCACCACCCGGGCATCGGATGAACTCACATAACCTGTGAGAGGGTCTTGCATTACCTCATAAGTTTATGAGGAGGCTTTATGGAGGCGGAACCCGGAGTCGAACCGAGATCCACGGATTTGCAATCCGCTGCATAGCCATTCTGCCATTCCGCCAATTTGGAGCGGGAAACGAGACTCGAACTCGCGACCCCGACCTTGGCAAGGTCGTGCTCTACCAACTGAGCTATTCCCGCATTTAACTGTTTTCAAATCTTTTCAGTTAATTACATTTGGCTCTCGCTAAATGATGGCGTGCATTTTACATTCACAGAGATAACTGTCAACAACAAAAATGATGATTTTGTACTGTTTGCACGAAAAATGACTTAAACGCCTCAATTTCGAGCAAACCGCGTTTATTTTGTACTAGCTTGATCCCTAGAGGTTAAACTTTTCCATGCTGCCACTGTATAAGAAATCATCGACCAAGTAGATAATATGGTAGAAATATACAATAAGACATATCCCAACTTCACCCAATAGATGGGGAATCCCATAAAATAATCCATTTCCGACAGCAAACCGATTAAAGCAAGCATTTGTGCCATTGTCTTTGCTTTACCAATAAATGATACCGCAACAACATCGCGCTTGCCCTGTTGGCCCATCCATTCTCGCAAAGCAGAAATATAAACTTCCCGTGACATAAGCAAAATTGCTGGAACAGTAATCCACACAGTGTTGTAACTATGGGTAATCATTATTAAAGCAGCGGCAACGATTAATTTATCAGCCACAGGATCGAGAAATGCGCCAAATGCAGAGGACTGTTTTAATTTACGTGCTAAATAACCATCAAACCAATCGGTTAAGGCTGCAAACCAAAATATAAATGCGCCTGCCTGTCTCGCCCACTCCCAATCAAGAAAGTACACCACCACAAAAACAGGAATGAGTACCACTCTTAACATGGTAATGATATTTGGAATTGTCCACATACTTCTTTCTAACCTTTACTTGTTTTTGCAATCTTTGAAAATTGATTGTCTTTGAATTTTGGTCGTTTTTGAAATTGCTTAAGAATGCAGATGCTCATAAATAATATCTGCAAGCTCTTCACTAATTCCAGGAACTCGGGATATTTCGTCTCGGCTAGCTTTTAAGACACCGTGGATCCCCCCCATATACTTCAATAAACTCTGGCGCCGCTTAGCGCCGACTCCAGGTACTGACTCTAATACTGAAGTCCGCTTGGCTTTTTGACGCTGTTGTCGGTGACCGGTAATAGCAAAACGGTGGGACTCATCTCGTATATGCTGAATCAAATGTAATGCTGGGGAATCGGCTGACAGAGGTATAGTATCATGATTCCCAGCAAGAATAAGTGTCTCTAGTCCAGGTTTTCGACTGGTTCCTTTAGCAACGCCGATCAACAAAGGCTTTTTAGCCGCCTTCCAATTTTCAAAGTGCCCTTCTGCCTGAGCCAACTGTCCTTTGCCACCATCAATAAAAACAATATCTGGAATTTTAGATTCATCAGTAGGTTGTTTATAACGTCGACTTAAGGCTTGAGCCATAGCGGCATAGTCATCGCCAGGTGTAATGCCCTCAATATTATAACGACGATAGTCTGTTTTAAATGGCCCGTCACGATTGAACACTACACAAGATGCAACCGTTTGCTGACCAGATGTATGACTAATATCAAAACACTCCATACGCTGAATCGGTTGTTCAAATTCCAATACTTTTTCCAATTCTAAATATCGCGCGAAAACCGATTTCTGCTGGTTTTGTTTCGCTTCTAGGGCATTCTCCGCATTGGTGATGGCTAGCTGTAAATACCGTTTCTTTTCGTCTCTGGCACCTTTATAAAACTTTACTTTGTAACCAGCTTCGGCACTTAACAGCTCGGTTATTGCCTCTTCATCTTCTAAACCCATAGGCATAACGATTTGTTTTGGTATGGTTTTATTGCCAGCTAAATAAAACTGAAGAACAAAGGATTGGAGAATTTCCATTTCAGTGGTTTGACTAGGTACCTTGGGGAAAAAGCTTTTACTGCCTAATAATTTATTATCTCGAATAAACAATCCTTGGATACTGGCGATGCCATTTCGATAAACAAAACCGAGCACATCCATTTCTTGTTCATTACCACTGACCCATTGTTGTTCTTGTACTTTATTCAAAGCACTAATTTGGTCACGATAACGGCCTGCTGACTCAAACCGTAATTCACTGCTAGCTTGTTCCATTTTTGCAACTAAACTTTCAATTACTTGTTGGTTTTTTCCTTTTAAGAACAAAGTAGCAAGTTTTATTTGTTCGTTATATTCCTCATCAGAGACTAAACCTTCCACGCATGGTCCTGCGCAGCGTTTCAATTGATATTGCAAACACGGACGGCTTCTAGCCCGATAATAACTGTCTTCACACTGACGAATAGGAAAAAGCTTTTGCATGGTTCTGAGGCTTTCTCGCACGGCCCAAGCACTAGGATAAGGGCCAAAATAACTTCCTTTTGCCTTTTTAGCGCCACGGTGGAGCGTTAAACGGGGATGTTTATGTTCAGATAGAAAAATGAAAGGATATGATTTGTCATCTCTTAACACCACGTTGTAACGAGGTTTGTATTTTTTGATGAAGTTATTTTCTAGAATAAAGGCTTCTGTTTCACTGTGGACAACAGTCACATCCATATCAGCTATTTGCCTGACAAGAGACTGTGTTTTAATGCTATCTACGTTGGTTCGAAAATAACTAGATACACGTTTTTTTAAGTTTTTGGCTTTGCCAACGTAAATAACCTCGTTTTTGTCATTATACATCCGGTAAACACCGGGTTTAGACGTGAGATTTTTTAAAAAGCCTTTGTGATCAAAAGGAATTGCTTTTTCTGTCATACCGTTTGATTACAATTGATTAGTATCGATTAAATTATGACGCAGAGCTAAATGGGTTAATTCCACATCTGACCCAACTTTTAATTTTTCGAACATACGGTATCGGTAAGTGTTAACCGTCTTAGCGCTGATATTCAGTTTATTGGCAATATCTGGCACTCTACTTCCCTTGGTTAACATTATAGTTATCTCTAATTCTCGACGAGATAACTGTTCAAACGGATTGACTTCATTAAGATTTAATTGACCAATAGCAATTTGCTGCGCTATTTCAGGGGCAATATAATGTTGACCAGAAGATACCTTACGTATAGCGATGACCATTTCTTGGGGATCTGTGCCTTTGGTGATGTAACCATAAGCCCCTAATTGCATCACCCGAGCAGGAATAGGGTTTTCAGTGTGCACCGATACCACTATAACTTTTGAATCTTGCGCATAATGAATGATTTGTTTAGTCGCTTCTAAACCACCAATGCCTGGCATATTCATATCCATTAGCACGATGTCTGGCGGAGAATTTCGACAAAACTTAATCGCTTCTTCACCATTATTAACTTCACCAACAACCTTAAAGTCATCTACATCTTCAAGAATACGTCGGATACCAGTTCTCACCAGTTCGTGATCATCGACTAAAAGCAGTTTTATCAAGGTTTACCTCAAAATCAATCAACATCATTAAATTCATTAGACTTCGTTACCAACATTTTGCTGATTAAATGCATATTAAAGCAATTAGACTGTAACGAAATTCTGACTAAATCCTAAAATCCTTTTTGAGGAAACATGTATGAAACAATTATAGCGGGATTAAAAATAACCTGTATAGGGTTAATTTGAAGTTTACCTATGAAAACTGCTAGAAAAGGGTAATAAATCAACACTAAATGACGATTATTCACGGCCCCCACCAACAATGCTGTAGCATGGCCTTTAGGCCATTGTCACAAACCTATCAACCAAACCTTTGAATTGACCACCACGGCGCTAAAGCCATCGCCTACAATGCTGTAGCATGGCCTTCAGGCCATGGACACAAACTTTTCTTCGAGGTATAAACGCAAAAAACCCGCAACATGTGCGGGTTTTTCTAATGTGGCGGATAGCGAGGGATTCGAACCCCCGGTACGTTTGACCGTACGTCTGATTTCAAGTCAGGTGCATTAAACCGAGCTCTGCCAGCTATCCGAATTGTCTACTTCAATATTAGTCTAAATCATGTCACTTTTTAAGTAAAATGTTTCAGCGCTTTCGAAGTGGGGCGAATATTAATGGCCTTTTTGCTGCTTGTAAAGGGTAATACGCAAATTTTTATTCAAGTGCTCTTTCTTTGTCCAATTTGGTCGCTATTTCAACGATATATGGCTTGTTACAAAGAGTTAATACGATAACACTTGAAAAAGTGAACCAAACACCATACAAATACACTAATTAAACAATACTCAAGCATTTTGCTTAGTCACTCACTTTTATAAGCCTATTGGAGGTTATTTTATGGATCAAGATCGTTATGCTCATATAGACAGGGTTGGCTCACGCCCGTCAGTATTGGAGACCAATAAGGTTCTTCGCAATACTTACATGCTACTGGCAATGACATTGGCCTTTAGTGCAGTGTGTGCTGGCGCGGCAATGGCGATGGGCCTAAGCCAAGGTGCAGCAATGATGATGAGTCTAGCTGCGTTAGTTATGATATTTTTCTTAAATAAAGTAGCAAACAGCTCGAAAGGAATTTTGTTTGTTTTTGCTTTTACTGGATTATTAGGTGGCTCTTTAGGGCCAATGCTTAATTACTACTTGGCTTTCCCAGGTGGTGCAGCACTTGTTATGCAAGCTTTAGGTACCACTGCGTTGGTATTCTTTGGATTGTCAGCATATGTATTAACTACCAAAAAAGACTTTTCTTTTATGGGCGGTTTTTTGATGGTCGGCTTAATTGTTGCGATTGTAGCGAGTCTTGCTAACATCTTCTTAGCGATTCCGGTACTTAGTTTAGCCATTAGCGCAGCTATCGTATTCATTATGTCTGGTCTGATTTTGTTTGATACAAGTCGTATTGTGAATGGTGGCGAAACCAATTATATTCGCGCTACTGTTTCAATGTATTTAAACATCTATAACTTGTTCACCTCTATTTTACACCTACTTGGTGCATTTGGCGGCGACGATTAATATTTTTTGATATGCTAAAACACCTCAGCATTTGCTGGGGTGTTTTTTTATGTGGCATTCGATTGCCACCAGAACCACGGAATCATGATTTGGCTAGTTTCTGCATAATAGTGACCTCTTCCCCACTTGAATCTCAAGGTTGTTACAGCGCCTACCGTTTTACTCAAGCCGCCTTAGAAGCTGGCCACAGCATAACAGGTGTGTTCTTTTATCAGTCAGGAGTGGAGCTTGCCAATTCGTTTCAAACCATGCTCTCTGATGAATTGGCTATGTATCCCAAATGGTGTGAAATAGCACAAAAGTATGCATTTCCTTTACAGGTATGTGTGACTGCAGCTAATCGTCGTGGCATTCTAAGCGAGCAAGATGCCATACAGAACGACACCCCTAACCTATTTAACCTTAATGCGCCTTTCGAGTCTGTGGGCATTGGAGAGCTGGTAAGCATGCTCAATGAGAGTGACAGGAGTATTCAATTTTGAAGTCACTGGCAATCATTAATCAATCTGGCCCCATAACAAACAATGCTGGCCAAGAGTCTGTGGATTTAGTGCTCGCATCCGCTAGTTTTGGCCAAGGTGTCAGTGTGTTTTTTGTGGATGACGGTGTTTTTCAGTTGCTTAACACCCAAAAACCAGATGAACTAGAACACAAGCATTTTGCCAAAAGCTTTGGTGCTTTCGAATTTTACGATGTTGAAAATATATTTGTGTGCAAAGAAAGTTTACAAAAACGGGGGCTTGAAAAAGCTCAATTAAATGTAAGTTGTCAGCTATTAACCCAAACAGAGTTAAATGCGCAACTTCAAAAATCTGATAATATAATTACACTATCATGATCTTACATAAATTTTCAGTCAGCCCTTTTTCACAATCGAACCTAATCAGTGCGTTATCTCGTATTGATCCTAACGACGGCATACTGTTGATGGAAGATGCGGTCTACGGATTAAATTCAGCGCTTATTTTCGAGCCCATTATACAACGAACTAAAAATGTCTATGCCTTGCAGCCAGACTGCGTTGCTAGGGGCATAAGCTGTTCAGAACAAGCAATTACTCAAATTGATTATGATGGCTTTGTCGCCTTATCACTTGAGTACGATAAAGTCATATCTTGGTAACAGAATAAATGGAACATTTCATCGAATTTAACAATAAAAAAATAGCCACAGATAAAATGGGATACCTGTTATCTGTAGAAGACTGGGAGCCTGAACTTGCGGAGGTTATTGCTGCCGGTGAAAATATAGAACTGGATGAAAACCGCTGGCAAGTGGTTAACTTTGTTCGAAACTTTTATTTAGAATTTAATACCAGCCCTGCCATTCGAGCCTTGGTGAAAGCCATGGCCAACGAATACGGCCCAGAAAAAGGCAATAGCCGCTACTTACAACGTTTATTTCCTAAAGGCCCAGCTAAACAGGCAACTAAGATTGCAGGCTTACCAAAACCGGCAAAATGTCTGTAGTAGGTTAATTAGGTAACTGTCTAGCAATGTTAGCTGACGGGATAAAAAGTCAGCTGACCAGAGTCTGAGAGGCAAAAACCACGAGATTCCTCCCAAGTGACATAAACTGGGGCAGTTCTGCGCCCGCCCAGTGTGTCATGCCAGACACGCGTCAAAATTCGTGCCCCGGTATTATATACCGCTCCGCGACCTTGCCCAGGTTCTAAATCTAGGTCATCGTGAATAACCCAAACTGCATGAACTATTCCGCGCAATCCTGAACCGCTGCTGTCACGGCAGTAACTAAACTGTAATTGTGCGGTGGGAAAACAATGACCTATTAACCAAGTCCCCGTAGTGAAATAGTCTGACGGATCAAAGTAGTTTCCGCCGTATGCAATGGCTTTTTTAGGTCGAAAGAAGGTGCTACGAATTCCGGCGCGGTTATTAAATCTATAGCTAAGTAATTGCCGCATCAGTTGATGCCAAGCCCGGCGAGTGCCTTTATTTTCGCGCACTCGGCGAAGCGCTTCTCCAGTCACGAGAATTTCACCGCCGTTGGGATCGAGGGCGATTAGGGCGGCGGCCCAAGCACCTTCAGCTGGCGTAGAATGTGTTGCTGTCGAAGCGTTGGGGTGGGTTATGCTTCGAGTTAATGCCGCGGGTTCGCAACTAGGGCAATCTTCATTTGCCTCTTGTCGGCTCTGCTCAAGGGGAGCTTGGCTGTAACGGACCGTGACAGGTACGGGCCCAGAGGCATCGCGAATGCGCTCTAATAAACGCCGATTGTCGCTATCCTTGATAAGACCGATACATCCCGCCGTGCCATTATTGTTGGCGTCTTGGTGTAAATAGAAACCGCCCCCTCTCCTGAGAATCACCCTGTGCTGATAAGTGAGTAAAGTGGGATGCAAAATGACTCTATAATGGCCCCAACTTGATTGGCTAAAGTTGTGTGTACTACTGGACTGTACTTCAGATGGAATAACGTAGTATTCACCCTCTGGTATTGGGCCTAGGTTAAGTTGATCCTGGTAAAGTGGGTCAGTATAGTCAATCCCCCTAGCATTGCGCGCATGGGATTGCAGACCTGAAACCGCTGGTGCTGAAAAGCCAGGGTTGCCAACAACACTTACTTGCGCACCATTGAAGGTGATACTCCGTAAATCAGAGTCTCCCGCAGCACCAAACACCGATTCTTCAGTAATGCGTTCGGCCAGATGTCTGCCTCTACTAATCAGCGGGTTTGCACTATTATAAAGACTCCGTGCTGCGTTGGTGGCAAGTCTTCCGCCAGGGACTTCTTTCTCCACCCAATCAACGCCTGCATTAAAAACATAACGTCCGATTTGCCAAGCGCCTCTTGCGGAGGACCCAGTGTCTTGTCGTTGCAATAGGTTGCCCTGTCCACTTTGCTGCAGCACATGAGTCGCTTCGTGTGCCATTAAACCCAAATCGTTTTGACTTTGACCTGCGCCCAAAAAAATGTTGTTGTGATACGTAAATGCAAGGGCATGAATATCTTTCGCGGCCCGTTGAGATTGGCTGTTGTTGTGAACCCGCACACTTGAAAGATCTGCGCCCAAAACCGGCTCTATTTTATTGCGTACTTCCTGGGATAAGTGACTGCCAATACCTGGGCTGTTTACCGCACTTTGCACATTGGCAGAGGGAGCGACGTTGCCAAGTGTATCTGCTTTGCGTTGCAGGTTTTCTTCTTCGCTTTCACAAGCCTCACATTTTCGTTGTAGGCTTTCCTCATCTTCGCTTTTTAGTTTTTTCTGAAGGCTGTTGGTGGTTGCGCTGCTTATGGTTGGACTCGAGCTATTTTGTTTACCAACGACTGCATTGGCTACGGCATCCGCTTGTTGTTCGAAAATGTCGTTCGCAGCCCCCACGGTTATTTTTTTTCGTTGCACTCCCCTAGGTGCAGTACGATCTACATTTAAAGCCAATTTGCACCATAGAGGGTTGGCTTTTGTCGCTGCGGGTGCCGGGTGCGATTTACTATTCTCCGCAGCCACAGGTTGCGCAGATGATTGTTTTTGCAGCGATTTATAACCCATTATCATTGCTTCTCTGTGTAAATTGAAAAATTATTTATTGGAGAAAAATAACACCCTAACTTACAGGTAAATAATGAGAGTAGACCACATACTTGATTTATTCAAATGGGTCTATTTATTGGGATGAAAATCATTATATTGTCGGTTTGAACAGGCCAATAGATAAGAAAGTTAGGATTTGGCGAGCATCCCTGCGGTATTACTACTGGCCAAATGGAATAAAAAAAGGATGCAGCATAAATCATGCTGCATCCTTTAAGATTAGAAATAAACCGAGATAGTTATCGTCGATTTAATAGCTATTGATTTTAGCTAGCTTTGATCACTTCTAAACCATTCATATAAGGAACTAACACTTTAGGAACGGTGACAGAACCATCTTGCTGCTGATAATTCTCAAGAATCGCCACTAACGTACGTCCTACTGCCAAACCTGAGCCATTTAAGGTGTGCAGTAACTCTGGTTTATTGGTTTCAGGGTTACGATACCTGGCTTGCATTCTGCGTGCTTGGAAGTCCAACATATTCGAACAAGATGAAATTTCACGGTAGGTGTTCTGCGCCGGTAACCACACTTCCAAATCGTAGGTTTTACATGATCCGAAGCCCATATCGCCAGTACACAACAACATTTTGCGATAAGGTAACTCTAGCAATTGCAGTACTTTTTCAGCATGTCCGGTTAACTCTTCCAATGCATCAAAAGAATCTTCCCCTTTGACCAACTGAACCATTTCAACTTTATCGAACTGGTGATTACGAATTAGGCCTTTTGTATCTCTACCATAGGATCCGGCTTCACTACGAAAACATGGTGTATGCGCGGTTAATTTAATTGGTAAATCAGCTGCACTGTATATTTCATCACGAGCGGTATTCGTCAAAGGTACTTCTGCGGTTGGGATCAACGATAACCCCTGCCCCTCTTCAGTTGCTGGCATTGTGTGAAACGCGTCTTCTTTGAACTTTGGAAATTGGCCGGTTCCGAACATACTGGCTTCATTCACCAAGTAGGGAACGTACATCTCAGTGTAACCATGCTCAGAGGTGTGCAAATCCAACATAAACTGCGTAATTGCACGGTTTAAACGGGCAATTTGACCGCGCATAACAACAAAGCGAGAACCCGACAGTTTGACACCGGTTTCAAAGTCTAGGCCTTTTGCCAACTTTTCTGCAACGTCTACGTGATCACTCACCTCGAAATCAAACTCTCTAGGTGTACCCCAGCGACTGACTTCCACATTTTGATCTTCATTAACACCAACGGGAACTGAATCGTCAGGAAGGTTTGGAATGCCTTGAGACCAAGCAGCAATTTCCTCTAATAACTCAGCTAATTCAGATTTTGCGGCATCAAGTTCATCACCTAATTTACCCACCTCTGCTAATAGAGGCGCAATATCTTCACCAGATGCTTTCGCTTTACCAATGGACTTAGAACGAACATTACGTTCATTTTGCAATTCTTGGGTATGCATTTGCAACGATTTACGACGTTCTTCTAATGCATTAAATGCGTCAACATCAAGGGTAAAACCACGGCGTTTTAGTTTTTCCGCAGTTTCGTTTATATCATTACGTAAGTATTTTGGATCTAACATCTGTTAATTATTAACCTTTAACCAATTGCGTTCCTAACCATGCTGCGAATAGACAACAGGTTATATTTAAAACGATATTTAGGATTCCTTTCAACCAAAGCCCTTGTTGCAGAAGCAACAAAGTATCCACAGAGAACGTTGAGAAGGTAGTAAAAGCACCGAGTAAACCGATACCAATTGCAGTTCGCCATACAACTATTTCTATTTGCCCGTGTTCAATCAGAGCGTATACCAAGCCAAGAAAAAACGAACCAACTACATTGACCAGCAGTGTACCAAAAGGAAAGCCTTTACCAAACCATTGCAGCATCATTTGTGAAAGAAAAAAGCGCATGCACGCACCAACTGCTCCACCTGCAGCGATGTAACCATAAATAGCGATACTGTGCGTCATTAATTACCCTTTTTACTGTTTACCATCTAAATCTTTGAGAAAGCGTAATTTAGCCTTAATTTTAGTCTCAAGTCCACGCTCAACTGGTTGATAATATTCAGTATCCTGCATTTCTTCAGGTAGATAGGTTTCACCCGCTGCATAACCATGGGGTTCATTATGGGCATATCGATAATCTTTTCCATATCCCAAGTCGGCCATTATCTTAGTAGGCGCGTTTCGTAAATGTGCCGGAACAGGATAATCGGGTTTATCTTTCACATCCGCCATAGCGGCTTTAAATGCTGTGTACACTGCGTTACTTTTTGCCGCACAAGCACAATAAATAGTCGCCTGAGCAATGGCTCGCTCACCTTCGGCTGCTCCTACCCTGTGATAAATATCCCAAGCATTTAAACATACTTGCATGGCTCTAGGGTCGGCATTGCCAATGTCTTCAGTGGAGATAGCTAATAAACGTCTTGCTACTGCTAAGGCATCACCACCGGCCGTTAATATTCTGGCGTACCAATATAAAGCACCATCAGCAGAAGAACCGCGAACGGATTTATGAAACGCCGACAGCATGTCATAAAATAAATCGCCGCCCTTATCAAACTGTGAAACTTTCTCACCCACCGCTTGAGCAACGGTATTGAGCTTTATATGACTATTTTCGGCAAAATCAGCACTGAGTTCTAAATAATTGAGCAAGCGACGGGCATCACCGCCAGCTAATTCAATTAAACGTTTTTGCGCATCTTCATCTAATTGAATGTTTTGCTTGCCTAAGCCTCTTTCATTATCCGTTAACGCCTGTTCAATAACTTGTTGTAAGTCATCGTTATTCAATGCCTGCAACACATATACTCGGGCACGAGATAACAAGGCGTTGTTTAGCTCAAAAGAGGGGTTTTCCGTGGTTGCGCCAATAAAGGTCACGGTACCGTCCTCTATAAAGGGTAAAAATGCATCTTGTTGGGCTTTATTGAATCGATGGACTTCATCTACAAACAAAATCGTTCGTTTACTTTTCACCGCGGCATGTTGTTTGGCGACTTCAATGGCACTGCGGATATCTTTAACCCCAGAGGTAACCGCTGAAATCCGCTCAATATGAGCATCACAGTGACTGGCAATGATCTCAGCTAGAGTTGTTTTACCTGTACCAGGTGGCCCCCAGAGGATCATCGAATGGCAGTTGCCATTTTCTAATGATTTTCGCAGAGGCTTATCCGGCCCAATAATATGTTGTTGACCTACATATTGATCAACGGTTTTAGGTCGCATTTTTGCCGCTAAGGGTTCAAATGAAGGCGTGTCGTTAAAATCCAATTCCATTTTTAACGTTGATCGTCCAAATCAAAACCATCGGGAATGGCAAAAACGAATTGCTCATCACCGATTTGAATATTTTGTTTTACATCTGAAAATGTAAGTTCACTTGTTTGTTGTTGACGATCGATAAAACTTAACTGGCTCAATTGATTATTTTCAAACTTTAGTTTTAATTCGCTGATTTGCGACTCTGGAGAAATTGCAATAATGCTATAGACCTCATCATCAGAGTAGCTAATGGTAAACTCTGACCACTGTTCATTGCTTGGATTGGTTAATAATACGATAGGGTTGTTGGATACCGAATCGGCTTGATTAATGGCTGTAACTTGTTCCACAAAAGGGTCTGAATACCAAAGTGTGGTTCCATCCGCGACCATAAGATTTTCATCTGGCGCGTTAACTTTCCATATCATTAAATTGGGTTGTTTTAATGTCATTTGACCGGAGGATTCTTGGACTAACTCCCCCTGCCCATCCGTAACTTTTTGTTCGAAGGCTGCGGTAAATGTCTTTAAGGTTAACAATTTTCGTTTTAACTGTTCACCAGCAAACTCTTGTTGTTGATTGGCATTTGCCAAACCGGCATTTAGTAACATCAGCATCCAGACGCTGATAAATAAAGAAGTTGTTTTGATTAATTTACGTCTCATTTTGATTAATCCTTTGGTGGCGGTGGTGCTAAAACTTCACGAGTACCATTATGACCCGCTGCACTTACGACGCCACTTTGCTCCATTTGTTCAACTAATCGTGCTGCACGATTGTAACCAATTCTAAATTTACGCTGCACACTTGATACCGATGCCCGTCTCGATTCGGTAATAAACGCTACGGCTTCATCGTAAAATGCATCAAACTCCTGATCTGCGCCCTCTGGTTGCTCACCGGGTAATAAGACTTCCGCACTGCTTTCGCCATTGAGGATCTCATCAATGTAATTAGGTTCGCCGCGTTTTTTCCAATCCGCTACCACTGCGTGTACTTCATGATCATCCACAAAAGCACCATGTACTCGAGTTGGTACGCCGGTACCTGGGGGTAAATACAGCATATCACCCATACCCAACAAAGACTCAGCTCCTTGTTGGTCTAAAATAGTTCGAGAGTCAATTTTCGACGATACCTGAAACGCAATCCGAGTAGGAATATTTGCTTTTATCAAGCCGGTAATTACATCCACTGAAGGACGCTGTGTGGCAAGAACTAAATGAATTCCTGCGGCCCGGGCTTTTTGTGCGATTCGTGCAATCAATTCTTCCACTTTTTTACCAACAATCATCATCATGTCAGCAAATTCGTCTACCACCACCACTATAGCGGGTAATTTTTCTAAATCAGGGGCTACGGTTTCCATGCTTTCTTCAAATCTCCACAGGGGATCTTTGATAGGATTACCGTCTTCAATAGCCTGTTTTACTTTTGCATTATAGCCTTTGAGGTTTCGCACGCCCAAGGCTGACATCAACCGATAACGGCGTTCCATTTCGCCAACACACCAACGTAGTGCATTCGCCGCTTCTTTCATGTCTGTTACCACTTCAGACAATAAATGAGGAATACCTTCATATACCGAAAGTTCAAGCATTTTCGGGTCAATCATGATCATGCGAACATCTTCAGGGGAAGATTTGTATAACAAACTGAGGATCATTACATTGACCCCCACAGATTTACCAGAGCCGGTGGTACCCGCCACTAATAAGTGAGGCATTTTAGCTAGATCCACAATTACCGGTTTACCGGATATGTCTGCACCTAACACCATAGTCAATGCTGATTCATTGCCTTGGAACGCTTGGCAGGCAATAACTTCACTCAAACGTACCATTTCTCTATTTTTGTTCGGCAGTTCAAGGCCAATAACAGATTTGCCGGGGATCACTTCCACCACTCGCACCGACATCGCCGACATGGCTCGCGCCAAATCTTTAGACAGCGCAGTAATTCGACTAACTTTTACACCAGGAGCAAGATCTAGTTCGAACCGAGTAATCACCGGGCCTGGAAAGACACCAACCACTTTAGCTTCAATATTAAAATCTGCTAATTTTTCTTCCACTAAGCGAGAAACCATATCTAACTCTTCTTGAGTAATCGGGTTTTTCACTTTGTCGGCGCGCTCTAACAAATCGAAAGACGGTAATGGACCTAATGACTCATCACCCTCCCCTACCGTGTCAGAATTTGTATTGCCATTCAAATTTGGCGTTGAGGTATTCTGAGTTGGTGTTGGTGTTGGTATTACCTTGGGGGCATCGTGACTAGATTGCTGCCTGTGGTTTGACTCAGTGTCATCTGACTTTTGTTTGTCCTTTTTACCGGATATTTTCTTTTTAAGCTCAGAGACAGACAAAATACTGGGCTTCGGCTCAGGCTCTGGCTGTTCAAAAATTTCATCGGGAATCGTAATTGATGGCTCAACAGGTGTTGCCCGCTCAGCGGCTTTAAAAGTGGTAATTTCTACATCATTGTCTTTTTCTTCCTTATTGGAAGGTTTAAATGACAATCTAGCTATCGGGCTTTGCTCAATAAGTTTAGGAGCTTGATACAAAAATAAGCCAGACTTAATGCTCACTTCACCCAGCTTGTCGATTACGGTAACTAAGGAAATCCCCGTAACCAACGTCAAACCAGTTAATAAAAAACACAAAAGTAATAAGGTGGTCCCCACAAGACTAAAATAAGGGATTAACGAGGTGCTAATGACATCTCCAATCATACCGCCCGCTGAGAAGTGGAAAATATCATCGAAGTTAATACTCAAAATGCCCGAGATGCCCACTAAGAACAATATAGAGCCGATAATACGCAGACCTATGGTTAGGTAGTCAATTTGTTCAATACGTTTAACTTGCTGAAACAAAAACCAACCAGTGAAGGCTATGATAAACGGTAAAATATAGGCGAATCGTCCAAAACTGAAAAAAAGCACATCGGCGAACCAAGCACCAATGGTTCCTACCCAATTGTGGATATTGCCTTGAAAACCAGCTTGAGACCAACTTGGGTCTGCACTATTAAAAGATGCTAGAGCAAGGAGAATAAAAAATGCGAAAGCACATGATAAAATCATGCCGACTTCCATTATTCGTTGTATTCCAGTCAGACGCGCCATAAAACTATAATTCAATTCAAGGTGTTATTTTTATACCCTTACCTTACCAGTGACAGTGCCAAAATCCTAGCTAATGCACTATCAATCAGGGTGATTTACTTCAGATTGATTTTAATTTGAGCAGTATGCTTCACTTCTTCCATAACTACGTAAGTTCTTGACTCACTTACTCCCGGTAATCGCAATAAAGTATCTCCTAATAACTTCCGGTAACTGGACATATCTGCTACCCGCGCTTTAAGCAGAAAATCAAAATTACCTGAAACCAAATGACATTCTTGAATATCGTCATGTTTTCGCACGGCCGCAGAAAATTCTTCAAAAATATCGACACTGGTTTTAGTTAGCGTTATTTCTACAAACACTAACATAGCTGCGCCTAATTTTTCAGGATCGACTTGCGCATAATACCCTGTAATATATCCTTGTTGTTCTAGACGCTTTACTCGCTCCAAACAAGGACTGGCGCTTAAGCCAACGGATTTTGCCAGATCGACATTTGAGATTTTGCCATTTTTCTGCAATGCAATCAGAATGTTACGATCGATTCTATCGAGGTGTTTAGGCGTCTTTATCAACATTATAAAAATCCGTTAAAATACAATTTTGCAATATAATACACTGCATATTTAATAATTACAGGACAAAACTTCTTTTAATGTCGCATATACTGCACACTTATTCTTACAATAAAAAGGTTGGGTTAAAAAATGCTAATTGGAGTTCCTAAAGAAATTAAAAATCATGAGTACCGTGTTGGTTTAACACCTGCTGCAACAAAAGAGTTTGTTACACATGGACACGAAGTACTGATCGAAAACAATGCTGGTGCTTCAATAGGGTTTGATAATGAACAGTATATTGCTGCTGGTGGCGTGATTGTTGATACTGCAGAAGAGATTTTTGCTCGAGCAGAAATGATTGTGAAGGTAAAAGAGCCTCAGCCTAACGAATGTAAAATGCTTCGTGAAGGACAAACTTTATATACCTATCTACACCTTGCTCCTGATCCAGTACAAACAGAGCTATTAGTTGCATCTGGCGCAACTTGTATTGCTTATGAAACAGTTACAGATAATAGAAACGGTTTGCCTTTATTAGCGCCGATGAGTGAAGTTGCAGGCAGAATGGCCGTGCAAGCTGGTGCTCATTACCTTGAAAAAGCTCAAGGCGGCAGCGGCACACTACTTGGTGGTGTACCAGGTGTTGCCCCCGGTAAAGTTTTAGTAATTGGTGGCGGTGTTGTAGGAACGAATGCAGCTAAAATGGCTATTGGTCTAGGTGCTGATGTGACTATTTTAGATCGTTCATTGACACGTCTACGTGAACTGGATGATATTTTTGCGAACCAAGTAAAAACGGTTTATTCCACCATTGATGCGATTGAATACTACTCTTCTAAAGCAGATTTAGTGGTTGGAGCGGTATTAATTCCAGGGGCTGCTGCGCCAAAACTACTTACTCGTGAACATATCACAAACATGAAAGAAGGTTCTGTAGTGGTAGATGTCGCGATTGATCAAGGCGGATGTTTCGCCACCTCAAAAGCAACGACTCACCAAGATCCTGTTTACATTGTTGATGGCGTTGTACATTACTGTGTTGCGAATATGCCTGGCGGTGTCGCTAGAACCTCTACAATGGCATTAAATAATGCAACATTGCCTTTCGGTTTAGCGTTGGCCAATAAAGGTCCTAAACAAGCTATGCTAGATGATGTTCACTTATTAAATGGTTTGAACGTGCATAAAGGCAAAGTGACATACAAAGCTGTTGTTGATGCTTTAGGTGAAGAACTTAATCTAGAGTATATGGATGCTAGCGCTGCATTAGAAATGTAGTACCGCTGCATTTTAAACAATAAAAAAGCTGCTTTTAAAGCAGCTTTTTTGTTACCTCAAATAAATCAATCTATACCACTGACAGGTTAATATCTAACAGCGCTCGCAATGGATCAGCTGCTTGGGTAATAGGTCGACCAATCACCATATAATTTACCCCTGCTAAAATAGCCTCTGGCGGTGTCATAACCCTTTTCTGATCGCCGTTATCGGTACCTAAAGGACGAATTCCAGGGGTCACTAGTAGAAAATCTTTATCTAGTGAATTTCGTAAAATCGGCGCTTCCTGTGCAGAACAAACCACACCGTCTAAGCCACAATCTTTAGTTAACTTAGCAAGCCTTAACACCTGCTGTTCTGGAGAGTCTTGTATACCAATGGCACTCAGTTGGGTTTGCTCCATACTTGTGAGTACGGTGACCGCAATCAATTTCGGCTGCTGAGCACCCAATGTGGCTAATTGATTTTTGGCATTTTCCATCATTTTAGGACCACCGGATGCATGTACATTCAACATCCATACACCTAAGTCTGCAGCCGCCAAACAGGCTTTACCCACAGTATTAGGAATATCATGGAATTTAAGGTCTAGAAATACATCAAATCCCCTTTTCACCAACTCCTTAACAAATTCTGGTCCAAAATAGGTAAACATTTCTTTGCCAACTTTTAGTTTGCATAAATCACTATCTAGTTGGCTCACTAAATTTAAAGCTTTGGCTCGATTATCAAAATCTAAAGCAACGATGACTCTTGTATCACTCATAAATCGATTATTCTCCGTCTAATCCTTTTATGGGTTTTACCACACCCCATTTCTTACATGATGGACACAACCAATGTATTTGACGTCCCGAAAATCCGCAACTCAAACAACGATATTTTGGTCGCATTTTTATTTGTTCTTCAACTAAGCCCTTAACCATTGTTAGGCTTTCACGGGTTTTTTCATCCACTTCATCTTCTATGAAAAAGCCCATCAAAGTTTTGAAGCCTTTCATAGTCGGTGTTTTTTTCAACTGATCGAACAATACTGTTTCTGCGGTTTCAGTATTTTCTTTTTTCGCTAACAGTTTTACCTTGGCTAAATACGAAGTCGCACATTGCTGCCAGTAAAGATCTAACACCTCTTCTAACTGGTCATCATTGCCCAATTTCGCTGCACACTCTTCTAATTTAGGCACAGCTTCACTAAACCAAGTGATATCACGAACAGGTATTTCTTTCAAATAATCGAAAGCTTTTTGATATTCAGCTTGTTGAATGGCAAGGTCGCCTAAAATCAACCAGGGGCGAACACCATGTTCATAGGCTGATACTGCTTTTTGCAAGGATTTTTCAGCTTCATCGTACTTCTCTGCTTTAATTAGTTTTAAAGCTTGTTCACAATAAAAATGTGAAATACGTACGCATAATTCATCACTATCACCATGACAATCCATCATTCGCTCACCCAGCTCAATAGCTCGGTCCCACTCTTTAGTGGTTTGATAGATACTAAACAATTGCTGTTGAGCGTCTAAAAAATGTTTATCACTATCTAATAATTCTAAAAAGGCATTTTCTGCGCGCTCTAAAAAGCCGGCCATCATGTAATCTTTGCCCAGTTCTCGAAGCGCTTGTCTGTTTTGAGATTCGGAAAGCTCTTGTTTACTTACCAAATTTTGATGGACACGGATGGCGCGATCTAATTCACCGCGATGTCTGAAAAAATTACCCATAGCAATATGTGTTTCAACAGTATCACTATCAAGACTCATCATCTTCATTAAGGTATCAACGGCTTTATCTGGTTGATCGGATAATAAAAAGTTTAAGCCTTTAAAGTAATGGCGGGAAAGAATACTGGACTGTTTTCGTTGTGCTTGTCGAACGCTATTGCGCCCCATAACATAACCATAACCGGCAGCAACTGGTAGCAGTAAAAAAAGTAATTCAAGCATCCAGATTAACTACTTGCAATGTCGGTAGTACGGTTACGTTTCTGTAACCTGTTTATACGCCATTTCAACCTAAGCCAAATTAGTGTAAAAACCAACGAACTGAAAATAACGCCAGCAGCGAAAAAAGCCATTAATAAAATTGAAAGGCGCATTTCCATCGAGCTCATTAAATAATCAAACATAACTGCTTGATCATTTTTTGCACCTAATAGTGATGCTACCAGCATGATAATAATGAAAATGATAACGATCAGGAATATTTTCAATCTCAAACCTCAAATTGTTAGGGGAAAACGCTAATTAAAACGAGCAGAGGTTATAGTACAAAACTATCGACCTATTTGTCACCCAAACAAAAACGGCACTCTAAAAAGAGTGCCGTTTTTTACAAATAAATAAGCTTAATGTGCCAGACCTTCGTTTACACGTTCACGCAATTCTTTACCAGGTTTGAAATGAGGTACATATTTGCCCTCAAGTTCAACTGTTTCACCTGTTTTAGGATTACGACCTACTCTAGGAGCACGAAAATGCAATGAAAAACTACCAAAGCCACGTATTTCTATGCGTTCACCCTTTTGCAGAGTTTGCGCCATTTGCTCTAGCATTTCTTTAATTGCAGACTCAACATCCTTAGCAGGAACGTGACGAGCTTTATCGGCAAGTCTTTCAATAAGTTCAGATTTAGTCATTGGAAATCTCCGTTACTCAAAAAATACTATACCGATGAGACTGACAAACAGGCACTTTAGTTCAAGTGCCTGATATTAGCTTTATTCTTCGCCTTTAGCAGCTTTGAATGCTTCAGCCATCGCGTTAGCAAATCCAGCATCATCTGGCTGTTGATTTACTTTTTCGATAGCTTCTTTTTCGTCTGCTTGGTCTTTCGCTTTAACTGACAAGTTAACAACGCGGTTCTTACGATCTACACCCATAAATTTGGCTTCAAGATCATCACCAACGTTAACAACTTCAGAAGCATCTTCTAAACGTTCAACAGTCAAATCACCAACTCGAACGTAACCATCTACTTCTTCTGCCAAGTTAACCGTAACACCTTTAGCGTCTACAGCGGTAACCTTACCAGTAACGATAGCACCTTTCTTGTTATCTGTCAGATACTTATTGAACGGGTCTTCTTCAATCTGTTTAACACCTAGTGAAATACGCTCGCGCTCTGGGTCAACTTGAAGTACCACAGCTGAGATTTCATCACCTTTCTTGTATTCACGAACAGCGTCTTCGCCAGTCTTGTTCCAAGAAATGTCAGATAAGTGAACTAGACCGTCGATGCCACCGTCAAGACCGATGAAGATACCGAAGTCAGTGATAGATTTGATCTTACCGCTAACTTTATCGTTCTTCTCGTGAGACTTAGCAAACTCTTCCCAAGGATTAGCTTTACATTGCTTAAGACCTAGAGAGATACGACGACGTTCTTCGTCAATTTCAAGAACCATAACTTCAACAACATCACCTAGGTTAACAACCTTAGATGGGTGGATGTTTTTGTTAGTCCAATCCATTTCAGAAACGTGAACCAATCCTTCAACACCGTCTTCGATTTCAACGAAACAACCGTAGTCAGTAAGGTTAGTAACCGCACCAGATAATTTAGAACCTTCAGGATAACGGTTAGCAATTTCTTGCCAAGGATCGCTGCCCATTTGCTTCATACCAAGAGAAACACGTGATTTCTCTTTATCGAACTTCAATACTTTAACGTTAATTTCGTCACCAACGTTAACGATTTCACTTGGGTGCTTAACGCGTTTCCAAGCCATATCGGTAATGTGAAGTAGACCGTCTACACCGCCTAGGTCAACGAATGCACCGTAGTCAGTAAGGTTCTTAACGATACCTTTAACTTCATGGCCTTCTTCAAGGTTAGCAAGTATTTGATCACGTTCTGCACTGCTTTCAGCTTCGATAACAGCACGACGAGAGACAACAACGTTATTACGTTTAGCGTCTAACTTGATAACTTTAAATTCTAATTCTTTGCCTTCAAGGTGAGTTGTGTCGCGAACTGGGCGAACATCAACCAATGAACCAGGCAAGAATGCACGCACTGTATTCACTTCAACAGTAAAGCCACCTTTGACTTTGCCATTAATTACACCAATGATGGTTTCTTTTTCTTCGTAAGCTTTTTCCAGTTCAACCCAAGCTTCATGACGCTTAGCTTTTTCTCTGGAAAGAATAGTCTCACCAAAACCGTCTTCAACCGCGTCTAGAGCAACATCTACTTGGTCGCCAATAGCTACTTCAAGCACGCCTTCAGCGTTTTTGAACTGCTCAACGGGAATTGCGCTTTCAGATTTAAGACCTGCATCAACAAGAACTATGTCTTTATCAATTGATACGATAGTACCTTTAACGATGGCACCAGGACGTGTTTCAAGTTCTTTTAAACTTTCTTCAAATAGATCAGCAAAATTTTCAGTCATAGATTACTTTAATAGTTACTTTTAAGTGTATCCACGAAAAATCCAATTAACGTGGGGTTGTTATTCAAAACCAGTTTAATCCTTTATCTGGCGGGTAGAGCAATTAAAGAGCGCATTGGACACTAAGTTTTGAACCAACGAATTCTTTAACCTTTTCAAGGACTTGCTCTACATTCATATTGGTAGAATCAAGTACTAATGCGTCATCAGCAGGTACTAAAGGAGCCACACTTCGGTTAGCATCTCTATCGTCTCTGGCCTTGATGTCGGTCAAAAGGCGCGCAATATTAACATCATGCCCCTTATCTTTCAACTGATTGTATCGCCTCTGCGCCCTTTCTTCTGCGCTGGCTGTAAGGAAAATCTTGGCTTCTGCATTAGGAAATACTACGGTTCCCATATCGCGACCATCAGCTACTAATCCAGGTTCTTCACGAAAAGCCCGTTGGCGTCTTAATAATGCTTCGCGAATTCGTGGCAAAGATGCTATTTGTGAAGCAATACTGCCAACTTCTTCGGTACGAATTTCGTAAGTTACATCCTCGCCTTCAAGGATAATTTTACTACCACTGTCTGAGGTTGTAAAATTAACATCTAAGCTACTGGCTAAGGGTAATAGCGCATCTTCATCATCGGCTTCAATTTGATGGTGAATAGCAGCTATGGCTAAAACCCGATAAATCGCACCACTGTCCAGAAAATTCCAACCCAATGATTTTGCCAATAATGCACTCAATGTTCCCTTTCCTGCACCGCTAGGACCATCGATGGTGATGACGGGTGATACTTGCATGTGCTCTCCTGAGCTGTATTAAAAAATCGGGCGGAATTATACTCGTTAACGAAACTTAAGCAATGCAAGCTATCTAATTAGCGCTTAAAGGCTTGATTTAGAGTGTAATTTTAACCATATATTTACTTGTAGGCATAAAAAAAGAGATGGTATTAACCATCTCTAATTAGTAGAACGAATAAACGTTAGCTGCTGATGCTAGCAAATCGCTCAAAATAATCGGGAAAGGTTTTCGCGGTGCAAGCAGGATCATTAATTACTACAGCAGTATCACTTAATGCCACCAACGAAAAGCACATGGCGACACGGTGATCATTGTAAGTATCAATTTCCGCTTCTTGCAATTGTGCAGGCGCCGTAACTTCAATAAAGTCATGTCCCTCATTAACCGTTGCGCCTAATTTACGTAACTCAGTGGCCATAGCCGCTAAACGGTCGGTTTCTTTTACGCGCCAGTTATAAATATTAGTCATTTTGGTTGTCCCAGAGGCAAACAATGCTGTAGTTGCAATTGTCATAGCTGCATCTGGAATATGATTCATATCCATATCAATGGCGGTCAATGGTGCTCCTGTGACTTCGATATAATCATCACCCCAAGTCACTTTTGCGCCCATTGCCGATAATACGTCAGCAAACTTAATATCACCTTGAATACTTTTCGCACCCACACCAGTGACCTTTACTGTTCCACCTTTAATCGCACCGGCGGCTAAAAAGTACGATGCGGATGACGCATCCCCTTCAACTAAGAACGTGCCCGGAGACTGATAAGTTTGCTTACCGGTTATTTTAAAACTTTGATACTCATTGTTTTCGACGGTGACACCAAACTTGGCCATAGTATCTAAGGTGATATCAATATAAGGTTTAGACACCAACTCGCCGATTATTTCAATCTCACTATCAGCAGAAAATAATGGAGCAGCCATTAGAACAGCAGTTAAAAACTGACTTGAAACACTACCATCAACTTGGATTTTTCCACCTGATAGGGCTTTGCCTTTAATATTCAAAGGTGGATAACCATCGTTCTTCAAATAGCTGATTTCCGCTCCAGCTTGCCCTAAAGCATCGACCAACGCACCGATTGGTCGCTCTTCCATCCGAGGCTCGCCAGTTAATACGTATTCGCCATTTGAAGCAGCCAATGCCGCACATAAAGGACGCATGGCCGTACCGGCATTGCCTAAAAACATCTCTATTTTGCTGTCGGTATTGAATACACCATTGTTACCTTTAACTACGCACTGGGTTTTATCTTCGCTAAGTTCATAGGAAACGCCTAATAAACTCAACGCATCCAACATATGTCGAATATCATCACTATCCAGCAAGTTGGTCAGTGTTGTTTCACCTTGCGCTAAAGCAGCTAAAAGCAGTGCTCGATTAGATAAACTCTTTGAACCTGGTACATTGACTGTACCTTGTACTTTAGAAATGGGTTCAAGTCTTAGTTGTTGCATCTTTTATCCATTCCTTTTAGCAAAATCATTCATAAACTCGGTTAAAGCTTTAACCCCGTCGATAGGCATTGCGTTATAAATACTGGCACGCATACCACCGACAATTCGGTGACCTTTTAACGCTTTTAAACCAGCAGCTTCTGATTCTTGTAAAAACAAAGCGTCTAACTTTGTGTCTGCTAAATGAAATGGCACATTCATCCGAGAACGGTTTTGAACCGCCACACTATTGGAATAAAAATCGTTGTTATCAATAGCCTGATACAACAAATCAGACTTTTCTTTGTTACGTTTTTCAATCTCAGCAACACCGCCTAAATCAAGCAACCACTCAAACACCAAACCTGCTAAATACCAAGCAAATGTTGGCGGTGTGTTATACATAGAGTCATGTTTGGCAATCAGGCTGTAATTCAGAATAGAAGGCGTTTCGATTCGAGCTTTATCTAACATGCTGTTATGCACAATGACCACTGACAATCCTGATGGACCAATGTTCTTTTGTGCACCGCCGTAAATAACTGCGTAGTTATTGACATCGATTTGTTTAGACAAAATATTAGATGACATATCGGCAACAATAGGCACACCTTGGGTATCGGGTACCTCGTTTATTTCAATGCCTTCTACGGTTTCGTTTGGACAATAATGAAAATAAGCGGCTTTATCATTTAAATTCCATTGGCTTTGCGGCTGAACTTGAGTAATGCCGTCAACCACATCGATACCACCAACCACATCTGCGGTTAAGTAGTTATTTGCTTCATTTACTGCACCTTTAGACCAAGATCCGGTGACTAGGTGATCGGCATGATCGCCAGCAGCAGAAAGGTTCAATGGCACAGCAGAGAACTGCCCTCTTCCACCACCGTGGGTAAACAGTACTTGATAATCATCGGGAACCGCTAATAGCTTTCGCAAATTATGAGTAGCACGCTCAGCAACCTCAATATAAGCTTTGCTGCGATGGCTCATTTCCATCACCGAGCACCCTTGACCTTGCCAATTGATAAACTCTTGTTGTGCTTTCAACATAACATCAGTCGGTAACATCGCCGGACCTGCACTGAAATTATAAGTAACTGCCATAATTTGATTTTCTCCCGAAAAAAAACGAGCGGAATAAGCCACTCGTTTTAAGTATGATTAAAAACTAGCGTTTAAGATTTATTCAGTAGGGTCAGAGTCAACTTGTCCAGCATCATCATCTGCCACTTCCGCTTGTTCAGCTTCAACAACATCTTCGCCTTCTAATAGCTCTAAATCTTCTGTTTCAATCTCTTCAATTTTTTGTAATCCCACCACATGTTCGTCTGTACCTGTGCGGATCAATCTTACACCTTGGGTATTTCGACCCACGGTGGAAACTTCATCTACTCGTGTTCTTACCAAAGTACCTTGGTCACTGATCAACATAATTTCTTGACCTTCGAACACTTGTACTGCACCAACTACCGCACCATTACGCTCTGATACTTTAATAGATACAACACCTTGGGTAGCACGACTCTTAGCTGGGTAATCGGCAATAGGTGTACGTTTACCGAAACCATTTTCCGTTGCAGTTAAGATAGCACCGTCACCTTTAGGTACGATAAGTGAAACCACTTTTTGACCGTCTTGTAAACGAATCCCTCTAACACCGGTAGCCGTTCTGCCCATAGGACGTAACGCCAATAGCTCTTCACCCGTCTCTGGGTCGCGTTTTACTTCACCGGTTTCTGAGTCACGTTGTTTTTCGTTAAAGCGAACGACCTTACCTGCATCTGAGAACAACATAATGTCGCTTTCGCCATCGGTAATATCTACACCAATCAACTCGTCACCTTCATTTAAGTTCACAGCAATAATGCCGTTTGAACGAGGACGTGAGTATTGCGATAGAGCAGTCTTTTTAACAGTTCCGTTTGCCGTCGCCATCAACACAAATTTATCGTCTTCAAATTCTTGAATAGGTAAAATTGCTGTGATTCGTTCGCCTTCTTCAAGAGGAAGAATATTCACGATTGGACGTCCACGTGCATTACGGCTGGCAAATGGTAGTTGATACACTTTCAACCAATATAAGCGGCCTCGTGTAGAGAAACACAAAATGTGATCGTGGGTATTGGCGACCAATAATTTTTCAATGAAGTCTTCATTCTTCATTTTGGTTGCTGACTTACCTTTACCACCACGTCGTTGCGCTTCGTAGTCAGAAAGCTTCTGATACTTCACATAACCTTCACGAGACAATGTTACAACGACATCTTCACGTTCAATTAAATCTTCCATGTCGATGTCGTGTGTTGCCGCAGTAATTTCTGTGCGTCTTACATCGCCATATTCATCGCGAATTAATTCAAGCTCTTCTCTAATCACTTCCATCAAACGTTCAGAGCTTGATAAGATAAGTAACAATTCAGCAATAACGTCTAACAGTTCTTTGTATTCAGCTAAGATTTTATCGTGTTCTAAACCAGTTAGTTTATGTAAACGTAAATCTAGAATCGCTTGTGCTTGCTGTTCAGTTAAGAAATATTCGCCTTCAGAGATACCGTATTGCGGTTCAAGCCAATCTGGACGAGCCGCGTCATCACCAGCACGAGCTAGCATTTCAGCAACATCACCTAGTGCCCAGCCGCGCGCCACTAATGAGGCCTTAGCATCACTAGGGCTTTGCGATGCTTTGATCAACTCGATAATTTCATCGATATTAACCAACGCAATAGCTAAACCTTCAAGGATATGAGCACGGTCACGGGCTTTTTTCAGCTCGTAAACAGTACGACGGGTAACCACTTCTCGGCGATGCAGCACAAAGGCTTCTAAAATATCTTTTAGATTAAATACGCGAGGTTGATTATTATCGAGGGCAACCATGTTGATACCAAACACAGTTTGCAATTGTGTTTGAGCATACAAGTGGTTTAATAGTACTTCTGCTGACTCGTTGCGTTTTACTTCAACAACAATACGCATACCGTCTTTGTCAGACTCATCACGCAGTGCAGAAACACCTTCAATTTTCTTTTCTTTTACCAGTTCAGCAATCTTTTCAATCAGTCTTGCTTTGTTAACTTGGTAAGGGATCTCGTGAACAATAATGGTTTCTTTACCACTATCTTCAGTTTCGATTTCAGCACGAGCACGCATGTAGATTTTACCACGCCCAGTGCGGTAAGCATCATCAATACCCTTGCGTCCACTAATTAATGCAGCTGTTGGGAAATCAGGACCTGGAATATGCTGCATAATTTCTTCGATAGTCATATCGGGATTATCGATTAACGCGATACAGCCGTTTACAACTTCGGTTAAATTATGTGGGGGAATATTGGTTGCCATACCTACGGCAATACCTGATGAACCATTCACTAACAAGTTAGGAACACGCGTAGGTAATACATCTGGAATATGTTCTGTGCCGTCATAGTTAGGCACAAAATCAACCGTTTCTTTTTCTAGATCAGCTAGAAGTTCATGGGCAATTTTAGCCATGCGAACTTCGGTATAACGCATTGCCGCTGCGGAGTCACCATCAACAGAACCAAAGTTACCTTGGCCGTCAACAAGCATATATCGCAAAGAAAATGGCTGCGCCATACGAACGATAGTGTCGTACACTGCGGTATCACCGTGGGGGTGATATTTACCAATTACGTCACCTACAACACGAGCAGATTTTTTGTATGGTTTGTTATAATCGTTTTTCAACTCATTCATGGCGAACAATACACGACGGTGAACGGGTTTTAATCCGTCACGAACATCAGGTAGTGCGCGTCCAACAATGACACTCATTGCATAATCGAGGTAAGAATTTTTAAGTTCTTCCTCTATATTAATGGGGAGAATTTCGTTGGCATTGTCTGTCATATACAGCCTTGTCCCTAAATTATTTTCTGAATCTACTGATTAAACTGGTCAAGTCAGTTTTAAAAGTTCGACTTCACTTATAGTTATAGTGGGTTCTAAATCGACTGTGGATTCTACCACTGAGAAAACAAAATAAATAGCCGTGATTCGCTTATATAGTGTGCAATCAAACAATTTTTTAGCATATCTTCGGGTATAAAGGTCTGGTTATCTAAATTAATGACTGCTTATAATAGTAAATAGCGAAAATAAGGAGCAAACAATGACCAATCAAAACGTAGACGCAGCAGAAATAAACAAATTTGCAGCTTTAGCGTCTAGGTGGTGGGATTTGGAAGGTGAATTTAAACCCTTACACGAAATTAACCCCCTTCGAGGAGACTATATTCAGCAGCGCACCGAGGGTGTGTTTGATAAAAACATCATTGATGTTGGATGTGGTGGCGGTATCTTATCTGAATACTTAGCCAAACAAGGTGGTCATGTCACAGGTATTGATATGGCTTCAGAATCACTGGAGGTAGCACGTCTTCATGGTTTGGAATCTGGTGTTAAAGTTAACTATCAACAAATTACCGCAGAACAAATGGCCGCTCAGCACGCTAATCAATTTGATATTGTCACCTGCTTAGAAATGTTAGAACACGTTCCAGATCCTGCCTCTATAGTGCAAGCTTGCGCGGCATTGGTAAAACCTGGTGGTCATGTATTTTTCTCAACACTCAATAGAAATTTGAAATCTTACTTAATGGCCATAGTTGGGGCAGAGAAGATTTTAAATTTGGTGCCCAAAGGTACCCATGAATATGAAAAGTTTATACAACCTGCTGAATTGTTATCATGGGTAGACAATACAGATTTGATTCCCCAGCATATGACAGGGTTACATTTGAATCCGTTATCTAAACAGTATTATTTGTCTGAACAAAATGTGGATGTTAACTACATAGTTCATTGCCAGAAAAGTGAAGGATAAATATGAGCTCAACTCCCCCATTATTTAATAACAAGTTTGCCGGTGTGTTGTTTGATTTGGACGGCACTTTATTGGATACAGCTGCGGATTTAGGGAATGCCTTAAATCACGTACTAGCCCATTATAAGCGACCACTATGTCAATACGATGAATATCGATGTGTTGCTTCAGATGGCGCTTTAGGGTTATTAAAATTGGGGTTCGCAGATGACTATGACAATTTATCGGAACAAAAATTACTCAGTTGCAGACAAATGCTACTTGATCACTATGAACAAAATGTCTGTGTCGATACAACCTGCTTTGACGGAGTGGAAGATACCTTAAGCCATCTAAATCAACATTCGATTCCATGGGGCATTGTGACTAACAAACCCGGCTTTTTAACGACTCAGTTACTTACCCACTTTCCCATTATGGAAAACTGTGGGGTAATTATTAGTGGCGATACTTACATTAAACGTAAACCTCACCCGATGCCATTATTAGAAGCGGCAAGAATACTTGCGCTGCCACCTGAAAATACCTTGTATGTAGGAGATGCAAAGCGAGATATCGAAGCGGCGCAAAACGCAAACATGGTAAGTGTTGCCGCCCTTTATGGTTACATCAAAGATGCTGAAGAAGTTAGCCATTGGAAGGCAGACTATTCCATCAATGATTTTGCTCAGTTGTGCCATATTAAGTGATACAACAATTCATCAAATTTATACTTCAAAGCTTTGTCATAAATAGAGGATAGGAAGCATAAAGAATACCAGATATAGTGATTGTGAACATTTTTAACACTATATATCGTGATATTATAAAAATTGATTTCAACCTACAAAAATAATTTAACTTTAAAATTTAATAAAAAATAAGCTTGCAATCAGCTTAACTCGTTCAACAATACCCCTTCTAAGTTAGTCAACACTAACCTACCATTTGGTTCAGTTTTATTGGTGATAAAACCACCAGATATTGGGTTGCAAACGGAAGCAAACACCTCTATCTTGTGCTGGTCACACTTTTTCTAACTACTCAAAAAACAATAACAAGTAAACGCTGTTGAAAGCGATTAATTTACTCGCATAAGTGTGGACAGAAAACTACATCATTAATTTAAAAAGTTAATAAAAAATATAATGTGTTCGTTAAATTTATTTCTCAGAACATTCGGCGCTAATTATTTATACGGCTATCAAATACATGAATAACTCTCTAAATGTCACGAAACGCGATGGTGAACGTGAAGTCTTAAACTTGGACAAAATTCACAAAGTCATAACTTGGGCTGCGAAGGGATTAAAAAACGTCTCTGTTTCTCAAGTTGAAATCAAAGCTCATATTCAGTTTTATGATGGTATTAAAACCGAAGATATTCACGAGACATTAATCAAATCAGCTGCTGATTTAATTTCAACAGACACTCCAGACTATCAATATTTAGCTGCTCGTCTAGCCGTTTTCCACTTGCGTAAAAAAGCCTACGGTCAATTCGAACCGCCGGCGTTAGTTACTCATGTTAAAAACATGGTTGCCAAAGGAAAATACGACGAACACATTTTAGAAGACTATTCAGAACAAGAACTTAATGAACTAGATCAATATATGGATCATTGGCGTGACATGAATTTTAGTTATGCCGCAGTGAAACAATTGGAAGGCAAATATTTAGTTCAAAACCGTGTAACCGGTGAAATCTACGAAAGCGCTCAATTTTTGTATATTTTGGTTGCCGCTTGTTTGTTTGCAAATTATCCCAAAGACACGCGTTTAGATTATGTAAAACGTTTTTATGATGCAGCTTCGCTATTCAAAATTTCGTTGCCGACACCCATTATGTCTGGCGTTAGAACCCCTACCCGTCAATTTAGTTCTTGTGTATTAATTGAAGCTGGGGACAGTTTAGATTCGATTAACGCTACCGCAAGTGCCATCGTTAAATACGTAAGCCAACGAGCTGGTATCGGTGTGAATGCGGGCCGTATTCGTGCCCTAGGTAGTGAAATTCGAGGTGGTGAAGCCTATCACACAGGTTGTATCCCGTTTTACAAATACTTCCAAACTGCAGTGAAAAGTTGTTCACAAGGTGGCGTTCGTGGTGGTGCTGCAACCTTGTTTTATCCAGCCTGGCATTTAGAAGTTGAGTCTTTATTAGTACTCAAAAATAACCGTGGTGTTGAAGAAAACCGAGTTCGTCACCTCGACTATGGTGTGCAGTTTAATAAACTCATGTACACACGAATGATCAAGGATCAGCACATTACCCTATTCAGTCCTTCAGACGTACCTGGACTTTATGATGCCTTCTTTGCTGATCAAGATGAATTTGAAGCATTGTATGTTAAGTACGAACAAGACGACTCTATTCGTAAGAAGAAAATTAAAGCAGTTGAGCTATTTAGCTTATTTATGCAAGAACGCGCAAGTACTGGTCGTATTTATCTACAAAATGTAGATCACTGTAATACTCACAGTCCATTCGACCCTAAAGTAGCGCCAGTTAGACAAAGTAATTTATGTCTAGAAATCGCGTTACCTACCAAGCCTTTGCAGCACATTAACGATGAAAACGGCGAAATCGCCCTTTGTACATTGTCAGCGTTCAACTTAGGTGCAATTGAAAGCCTTGACGAATTTGAAGAAATGGCTGACTTAGCAGTTCGCGCATTGGACAGCTTGTTAGATTATCAAGATTACCCTGTTCCAGCAGCATATCGCGCTTCAATCGACAGAAGAACGCTAGGAATAGGCGTTATTAACTTCGCTTACTATTTAGCTAAAAACGGTAAGAAGTATTCGGATGGCAGTGGAAACGCGCTAATTCATAGAACTTTTGAAGCCATGCAATATTATCTTCTCAAAGCGTCAAATAACTTGGCAAAAGAGAAAGGTGCTTGTCCTAAGTTTAATGAAACCACTTATTCTCAAGGTATATTGCCCATTGATACCTATAAAAAGGATTTGGACAAAGTATGTAATGAACCCCTTCATTACGACTGGGAAACCTTGCGTAAAGAGATTGTTGAACACGGACTGCGTAACAGTACCTTATCAGCCTTGATGCCTTCTGAAACATCATCGCAGATATCCAATGCCACAAACGGAATTGAACCACCGCGTGGACACATAAGCGTTAAATCATCTAAAGATGGTGTTTTGAAACAAGTAGTACCTGAATACGAGCGATTGAAAGAGCAATACGAATTGTTATGGGATATCAACTCTAACGATGGTTACTTGCAATTATGCGCCATCATGCAAAAATTTATCGATCAAACAATTTCTGCCAACACCAGTTACGATCCTGGTAAATATGAAGGTGGAAAAGTGCCTATGAAGTTGTTGTTAAAAGACTTGCTGACCACCTATAAACTAGGTATCAAAACTTTGTATTATCACAACACTCGAGATGGCGCTTCGGATACATCTCAACTTGAGTTAAAGAAAGAAACCGCTACCCCATTGGCGCAAGAAGTTGTCATTGAAGAAGATGACGATTGTGCCGGTGGTGCATGTAAGATATAGACAAAAACCAAGTTTGGTGGCGCATTATGCGCCGCCTAGTGTTAAACCTCACAGAGTACTGACGGTAAATGAAATATACCACTTTTAATCAAAAACCAACGAATCCTCTATTGGAACCTATGTTTTTCGGCAATCCAGTGAATGTTGCTCGCTATGATCAACAAAAACACAGTATTTTTGAAAAGCTAATTGAAAAACAAATTAGTTTTTTCTGGCGTCCAGAAGAAGTTGACGTCAGTAAAGATCGCGTTGATTTTCAATCTTTAAGTGACTCTGAAAAGCATATTTTTATTTCTAATTTGAAATATCAAACATTGCTAGATTCAGTGCAAGGAAGAAGCCCTAATATCGCTTTTTTGCCGATAATTTCATTACCTGAATTAGAGACTTGGACTGAAACTTGGTCATTTTTTGAAACTATACATTCTCGCTCATATACTCACATTCTGCGCAATTTATTCACTGATCCCAGTGCAATTTTTGACGACATTGTGGTGAACGAACAAATCAAACAGCGTGCAGGTGATATTTCAAAATACTACGACGACTTGATCTTTTATACACAACTTTGGCAAACCCAAGGTGAAGGCGTTCATACAGTCGACGGTATTGCACATACCGTGAACATGCGAGAATTAAAGAAAAAGCTGTATCTTTGCATGAACTCAGTGAATGCATTGGAAGCGATTCGTTTTTACGTTTCTTTTGCTTGTACCTTTGCGTTTGCAGAGCGTGAATTAATGGAAGGAAATTCTAAGATAATTCGCTTGATTGCTCGTGATGAAAACCTTCATTTAACCTCCACTCAACACATTATCAACCTTTGGCAAAAAGGCAAAGATGATCCCGAGATGGCAGAGATTGCTGAAGAGTTAAAAGACGAAGCAAAAGCCATCTTTATGCAAGCAGTTGAGCAAGAAAAACAATGGGCCGGTTATTTGTTTGCACAAGGCTCAATGATTGGCTTAAATGAAGAAATACTCTGTCAATATGTTGAGTACATTGCCAACCACCGTATGTCTGCCATTGGTATGGGCCAACCTTTTGATATCACCAGCAATCCTCTCCCTTGGATGAACAACTACTTAAACTCAGACAACGTTCAGGTTGCACCGCAAGAATCTGAAATAAGTTCTTATTTAGTGGGTCAAATTGACTCAGAAGTAAATGCGGGTGACTTTGACGACTTCGATCTTTAATGAGTCAAAAGAAACAATTTGTGATCACCATCCAAGGTGATCACAAACCTATTACTACCAATACTTCAGACACTATTCTAGAGAGCTTAGAGCAACA
Source organism: Aliiglaciecola sp. (assembly GCF_039982535.1). Lineage (NCBI taxonomy): Bacteria > Pseudomonadati > Pseudomonadota > Gammaproteobacteria > Alteromonadales > Alteromonadaceae > Aliiglaciecola > Aliiglaciecola sp. The sequence continues at coordinate 35,464 of NZ_JBDWYG010000031.1, read as the reverse complement.
AAATGTAGAAGTGCATTATCATTGCCGCGAGGGTTTCTGCGGAGCATGTAGAAGTAAGCTTATATGTGGTGAGGTAGATTACACGACTGACCCCCTAGCCTACATAGATGATGATGAATTCCTGCCTTGCTGCTGTATCGCCCTTGGCGATATCGAAATTAAATTAGTCTAGCAACACGTTACTGACCGAATACACATTTGCCCGCATACCCTGAACGTACCTTGTGCAAAAGTCTAAATTCATTGCCATCAAATTGATAATAATAGGTGAATGCCCAATCTGGAGTTTCATCACCAAAGTCATTAAGCCTGGGATTAACAATTAATAATGAACTATCAGCTTGATGACAAAGCCCCAGCCCTGAAGTAACAGTGTCAATAATCTTGCCGGTCTCCACGTTAACCACAAGGTTATGTTGACATCCAGTACCGCATCCTGTGCCAAAAATAGTAAACTTGCCGGCAAAATTGGCTGGCTGTCCAATAACAGATGCCATCATGCCATGCCAACTTTGTTCAACATAAACACCATCAGTATGGCTATCAAAATCCACTTCTTTTAGGGTCGTTAGGGAAATATCAGAAACCTTAAACTGTTCAAAGCTTGGCATGTCTTCAGCATAGATACTAACGCTAAAAGCTACACTCAAGCACAGAATAAGTTGCCTAAAACAACTCAGGTTAATTGGAAAATATTTATTAGTGCGAACCATGGTTTTATACCTAAATCATGCCAAATACTTTGAGTAAAAAGATCCCTAATGTTGTGGTCACTAAGGACAAAACACTGGTGACAGCGATAATAGCCGCGGCCAAGAAATGATTGCCATGCATAGCCTGCACCATGGGATAACTGGCGGCCGCAGTAGGTGATGCACACATTAGATATAAAACACCTAACTGCTCGCCTCTAAAGCCTAGTAACACTCCACCTAAAGTAATTGCAACGGGTACTAAAATCAATTTCATCGCGGAAGACCAATACAGCACGCTGGAAGAGTGAAACTCTTTAATCCGAATTGAAGCCCCTGCACATAACAGGGCTAAGGGTAAGGTCATACCCGCAAAATACTCACCAGTGTGTAATGCTATTTTAGGTATAGGTATATTTAACAATGACACCACAACACCCGCTACAATAGAGATAATCAAAGGGTTCTTGATAATCGCTATTAACATTCCCCCTAGTCGATTGCTGCCCCTTTGTTGCAAATGCCGAGACAAGGTCACTACAGATAAAACATTAAACAATATGGTTAATACGGCTAAGTAAATGGAAGCAATACCTAAGGCCTTTTCTCCATAGGCACTCACCACGAAGGCAAGGCTAATAATACCCATATTACTTCTGAAAGCGCCTTGTACAAATACGCCTTTGTCAGCTTTGTCATCAATCAATTTGGTTGCAAAAACGTCCAACAAAAGAAATATGAATAAGGTTGCAAAAAACGCATAGATCACCAATGCAGTAGGCAGACCATGGGTAAAATCAGTAGTGGATAGTTTAGTAAAAAGCAAACAGGGTAAAGTCACTTTAAAGACTAAAGCGGATCCCATTCTTGCAAAATCATCATTTAGCCAACCAATTCGTTTAAACAAAAACCCAAGACCAATAATAAAAAATATAGGCGTGGTAATTTGTAGTGAAAAATTTAGATCTGAGAGCAAACTCGCTCCTTATGATGATTTTAAAAATTAAAGTTAATTATATAGTTAGTGCGCTTGTCTTAAGCCTCTACTCTAGATAGGAATGACTTACTCGTCCCTGCCCATTTATTTCAATGACACAACGATAAGCCCCAAAAGTGAGCTTGCTATCCATTACAATCAAGGAATTTGAATCACTTTCTGTGACAGAAAAATTAGCTAAATGCAGTGTATTGAGCTGCCTTAAAACACTTTCTTTCGTTACTCCTTCACTAAAATTGCCACATAAAAATACCACTTCTTTACGTGCTTCATTCCAGTAAAAGGCGAATATAATCCCGCCAATGAATGTTAAGCTAATAATGACAAACTTTAGTGTAATCAAACGACGAATTGAATTAACAGAAATAGTCGCGACTCCTTAGCCAATATACACACATCATTAAGCCATGCTTTTTAGTTAACTAGTATTGATTCAGTTCGACTCTGTTCTAACTTAGCGCCTAGTCTAACTTAGAGCATTAGAACTTAGTCTACGGTTAACACCCAATTAGTACAATAAACGAATCTTTTTATCCGTTTTTGATTTAGATTTTGATGAACTTTATTGGGTTATTATAGGCACAAAAAATCCGATAAATCTTAATGAAAAATACAAGGCATTGAACAACAGCTTATATTTAATTCAAATCGATATTATCGGATTGAAGGCTACAAATGTTCTTAAACATTAGATAGCCATATTATTTTGTTTTCAGCAAACTAACCACTGCTTAAAGTAGCTAGCAAATGATGCTGTTTTACTTTTCTAATTTAAGAAAATAATCGAAAATTTCAGGAACGTTACCGTGACCCATACCTTCGTCGAAAGCTGCTTGAAGGTTATGTGAAGTCCCTTCTGCAATCTCGGCGCGAGTACCAAGATCTTCAACCATCTTAAGGAAATAACCCAAGTCTTTATTTGCATTAGCAATAGAGAAACCTAAGTCACTTACACCATCAACTGCATAGTTCTTACAGAATTGCATAAACGGTGAATTAGATGGGCCAGTTGACATAATATCGAACAACTGTTGACGATCAACACCAGCACGGTCAGCTACAGCGAAAGCTTGTGACATAGTACAAACTGTTGTCATACCCATGAAGTTGTTAATTAGTTTAGTAGTATGACCTGCACCTAATGCGCCAAGATAAAAGATGTTTTCGCCTTGTTGGTCAAGCACTGGCTTAACTTTGTCAAACGTCTCTTTATCTCCAGAAGCCATAATATTGAGCAAACCGTCTTTAGCGTGAGCTGGCGTACGACCTAGAGGTGCGTCAATCATGCCTGCGCCTTTTTTGGCTAGATCAGCGCCGATCTTACGAGTAGATGCTGGAATTGAAGTACCAAAATCAATTAAAACAGCACCTTCTTTGATGCCAGCAAGGATACCGTTATCACCGTAAACAACTTTCTCAACAATATCAGAAGTAGTAAGAGCAAGCATAATGATATCACTAGCAGCTGCTAATTCAGCAGCAGATGATGCGGCTTTACCACCACGAGCAACAACTGCGTCAACAGCGTCTTTGTTTAAATCCATTACGATTGGCTCGTAGCCTTTTTTCTGCAAGTTTTCTACCATATTGCCGCCCATCAGACCGAGGCCGATGAAACCGATTACTGGTTTTGTCATTTCTAACTCCTGGAGTTTTGATATGTAAAGTTGAGTATAAAGAATATACACCTGTTAAATTTTAAAACCTGATGAACAGCGCACAAAGTTGCTATTCTTTAATGACGTAATTGGTGATCAAAAATAGAATTTAATCAAAAAGATGTTTGCTCACCTAACGATTACGAAATAAAAATCTCGTAAAATACAGGCTTGCCTTTTGCAAAAATATCTAGACTTATTAAAGCCAACTTTGATACATCGCCGTTAACACCAATCAGCAAATTTAAAAAATCACAAATGCTATGTCATTACCAAATTATCATACCATTGTAGGTTAAGTAAAACCACATGTCATTACCAAATTAAAAATAATGGTAACCAATTGGTAATAATAAATACTTGTTAACAGAGTTTTAAATTATTAGCGCAATTATTAATTAGTTAAACGGCCCAAATCATTGCTTAGTCGAAACGGTTTAACTATATGACTAAATTTTAATAATCTTCAAAGCCTAGTCTAATTTAAAATATTCGTGACTGTTTTTTTAATGACAATAATTAACAATCAAAAGAGCGTCGCCTTACTTCCACTTCAATTGTTGCTTAGCTAAAGACGTTTTATTGATTAAGTGCCTGGTTAAAAGCTTCTATAAAGGCTGGATAATCTTCATAGTGTGGCATATGCCCTAGCCCTTCCAACTCATATAAAACCGAACCTTTTATTAATCTCTGCGCTGTTTTGCCTAATTTAGTGTAATCACCTAAGGTTCGAGTTACCCCAGGTTTTAACCAACCTCGACCTGGTCCCGTCTTATCGCGAGTGCCAATAATTAAAAAGGTTTTATTTTTAATTTCCGAGAACTTAGCCACCATATTTTCAGAAAAAATCGGACCGTAGGTTAATGCGTTATTCCAAGCAACAATTTCCCAATCATTGCCAGCTAACATTCCTTTTAAAGGAATAAGAAGCTTCTCGTATTCCGCAGACCACTTACCATCGTAGTAATTATTCTTTTGGTAATTGATAGCCCCTTCCAGGGTTGTTTTAAGCTGGTTTTGATAGAAAAAATTAGTATCTTTAAATTCAACGTATTCGCTGTAATTTTCCAACCCAATAGGATTAATAAGAATAAGTTTCTCAACTGTCTGGCTATAATTTGCAGCAAATGTCACTGCCAACATGCCTCCCATCGAATGACCAACAATATCAAACTTTTTAATATTTAAGCTGCCCAATAATGAATAAGTATTTAAAGCTAGTTGAGCAAAGCTATACTGATAAGCTCGTGGTTTGGATGATTTCCCAAATCCAATTTGATCAGGAATAATAACTCGATAACCTTGCTTAACTAGATCCTGTGCAACTCTCTCCCAGTAGTATCCAGCAAAGTTTTTACCATGTAATAACACAATTACTTTATCTGAAGCTCTATCACCTATATCCATATAACGCATTTTCAAACTTTGATTTTGCGAGTTGAAATTAAACGTACCAACTGAAAAAGGATAGCTGAAACCATCTAGCTCTTTATTAAATTTAACCGATTCATGAGCACAAATTGGTAAAGTCACAGCAAAATAAATCACTACTAGTAAAACACTAAAAAAGGATTTCATTCTTTGATTGCCTTGTTTTATGGTTTGAAGAATTGTGCAAAAACGCGCTCTGCGTATATAGTTATATTATTCGTTAGTTTGTTTTCATGAGCACCAGGTAAAGTGCATTTGTCCTCAGTTAGAGTAAAAATTAACACAATTTCAGCTAATTTTTCTTCCAATTAGTAATACAACGATTATTATATTGACCAGAATATATACTTGAGGCTCGCTTAGTATTTTCGTGGCTCAAGTTTAATAATACTTATTTGAATAAACTATCTCCACAAACCCTATTAACACAACGCACGTTCTAATTTAGTTGTAAGGTGAACTAAATTCCCTTAACTTAGCTCTTTAAGGATACAACACTTGGATTTTTCATTTTACTCAGATAAGAGTAAATAAACGAGTTGATAATACATGAAGTATAAAGAAACTATTCTCTATGTAGAGAATAATGATGACACCCGTGCGCTTTACGCAGAATTCCTAAGAGGAATATTCACTACCGTTCTTGAAGCTTCAAATGGACGAGAAGGTCTTTCAAAATATCTCACGCACAGACCAGATGTTATCATAACAGAAATTCAGATGCCCCATATGAACGGGCCGGAACTCATTCAGAAAATTCGCAAAACAGAAGAAAGTATTCCCATCATTGTGTTCAGCGCACATATTGAAGAAGATTTCATTTTAGATACGATTAAAGAGCAAATTAACGGTTTTATAAGCAAACCCGCTGACACCAAAAAATTAAAGCGTGTAATCGATGGTGTTCTATTAGGTGACAAAGACGAAGTTAATGACAGCGCCAAAAATACGGGCGAAAGCTTTGCATTAAATAATGAAATTGAAGAAGAGTATGGGCTTTTTACCAACAGTATTATGGTGGTAGGAATTGGTTCAAGTGCCGGCGGATTAGAAGCCTTAACCACGTTAATTAAAGGTCTTCCACTTAACAACAATACAGCTTACATCATTGCTCAGCACCTAAGTCCTAAGCACAATACGATGTTAGTTGAGTTGCTTTCCCGAGAATGTAGCCTGATAGTTAAAGAAGCCGAGCATAATGAGTTTTTAGAAAGCGACACTCTGTACATCACTCCGCCCAGTAAAAATGTAGAAATTAATGATAGTAATCAAATTATTCTTTCTGCACCAGAAAAGCACTCATTTCTGCCAAAACCCTCTGTTAACCAGTTGTTTATATCAATTGCAAAACACAAACGAGAAAAGTCTGTAGGTATCATTTTATCCGGAACAGGTTCAGATGGATGCCAAGGAATGCGAGCCATCAACTCCGAAGGTGGTATTACTATTGTACAAGAGCCAAGCACAGCGAAATACGACGGTATGCCAATGGCCGCAATCAATGGCTCCGTGGTCGACATACTAATAGAAGCAGAAAAAATTGGTGAAGAATTAGTTGCTTTAGCTAACTTTCCCAGAAACAAAGTATTAAAGAAACACCAAGTTACACCCGCGAACGATCATATTTCGGTTATTTTTGCTTTGCTTTATAAATATAAACATGTGGACTTTTCTGTCTATAAAAAAGCCACAATTGGCCGCCGTATTGAGCGTAGAATGGTGGCTTTGAAGGTCACAAATTTAAGTGAATATGTAGAGCTAATAAAAAAAGATGAAAACGAAGTTGAGTTGCTTTACAAAGATATTCTAATTGGAGTTACTAGTTTCTTCAGGAACAGAGACGCTTACGACTCACTCGAAAATCTACTAGATAAATATTTAGACGAAATACCCGATGCCAAAGAGCTTAGAATTTGGATGCCCGGCTCATCCACTGGCGAAGAAGCATACTCCGTTGCAATTATCGTAAATGAACTGTTGAATGACCGACAAAACTCTCTTGATTTAAAAATCTTTGCCACTGATATTGACGAAGATGCATTAAAAATTGCCCGTCAAGGTGTTTACAGTCAAGCCTCCATGACTGAAGTCTCGGATGCACATATTAAAGACTACTTTCACATAACCAATAATGAGTTTGAGGTTAAGAAAAGCTTAAGACAATCCATTGTGTTTTCGTACCATAACTTGCTCTCAGATCCCCCTTTCAAAGATCTAGATCTAATAGTTTGCCGAAACCTACTTATTTATTTCAATATTGATGCGCAAAAATGGATCATGCCTGCTTTCCATTATGCGCTCAAAACTAATGCTTTACTTTTCTTAGGAAAATCGGAAAACGCCACTTATTTTGAGCACTTATTTGCGCCTGTCGATAAGCACAATAAAATATTCAAAACAGTAGCCAGTTCTAAAAAAAATCATCAGTCAATAAACGTTAGTCCGCCCAAATACGTCAAAATGTCACAACAAGAACAATCTAAAATTCCAGAAGGAACTCCACTCCAAGAGACGATTGTTACTGAAGCTGCAAAGCTTTTAATGCCAAATATCATTGTCACGAACGAACAACTTGATGTGATATATAAAAAAGGTAATCTTGATTTTGTTTCAGTACCAGAAGGGTATGTTTCGTATAATCTATATAAGATTATCGATTCTCGGCTAGCAATTGACTTAAGAAAATTAGTCAGCGATGCCAAAAAAGTATCTAAAATTAGTGCCAGTAGTTATATCCCTCTACCTCAAAAAGATGGAAAGTCGCGTCTTATAAAAGTGCATATAGTGCCCGTATTAAACGGCCGCAATCAAATGTATATCTTTTATTTCCAAAGTGTCTCCGTAAATGATCTCCCTATGATCAACACCGAGATTGATGAGAAAAGCGTATCCTCTACCCACGAGTTAGAATTCGAGTTACAACGCATTAAAGAGCACATGCAAACGCTGGTTGAAGAACTTGAAACCTCGAATGAAGAGTTACAGTCGACAAACGAAGAATTGCAAAGCGCCAATGAAGAGTTACAAGCGACCAATGAAGAAATGGAAACCAGTAACGAAGAACTTCAATCAACCAATGAAGAGCTTCAAACGGCCTATGCTGAACTCAAAGAGATGTTCAATGAAAACTCTTTAATTAAAGAGAAATTTGTATCCCTTAATCGCCGCTATGAATCCGTTTTAGAAAACATACATGACGGCGTCATAATTACCAATTTACAAGGCATGATCCTAAAGACCAATCACGCCATGCAAAAATTTACGGGGCTAAGTAAAGAGCAGTTATTAGCTAAAAGCCTTTTAAATATATACCCCATAGACGATACCGGCTATTTTTTAAGTCGACAAAAGGAACTCATAGAAAAAGGCACCTTTGGTCCTTACATTATCGAATTAAACTCAGCAAGCAATGGCAATAAAATTCTTGAAATTGAAGATTATCTGAGTCGAGACGAATCCGGTAATACTCAAGTTTGGTCTTTTGCGTCTGATATTTCAAAAGAAAAACATGCCCTTGCAGAGTTGTCTCTGAGCCAAAAGAAATATAAAGCAACCTTTGAAAATGCCAATATCGGAATTGGCCACGTCGCCTTAGATGGTTCATGGGTTTCGGCAAACAATGTATTAGCCTCTATGTTGGGTTATAGCCACGAAGAATTGTTAAAACTATCTTTCCAAGACATAACCTTCAAAGACGATCTGAAAGAGGACTTAGATCTTGCTCAACAACTTATAAACGGCGAGCGAGACTCGTATAAACTAGAAAAGCGTTATTACAAAAAGAATGGCAAGATTTTTTGGGCGAACCTTTCCGTTGCCATCGTAAGAGACAACGGTGTTCCTTTATATTTTATTTCAGTTGTAGAAGATATTAATGATAAAAAACGTGCTTCTTTAGAGAATGTGCAAGCCAGAATGGTATTTAACTCTACCCAAGAGAGCATTGTAATAACCGACAAAGAAACGCGAGTTATTAATGTAAACCCTGCATTTGAAAACCTAACAGGTTACTCTTTAGATGAAATAAAAGGTGAAAAAATCAGCATCCTAAAGTCTGAAAAACACAGCGCAGAGTTTTTCAGCGAAATGGAACGCTCATATAAACAAAGTGGTTTTTGGTCTGGTGAGGTCTTAAATAAATCAAAAAGTGGTGATATTTTTCCAGTCTTTTTGAATATAAGTGCAGTTAAAGATGATAAAGGCAATATCATTCAGTACATTGGCGTAATAACCGATATTTCGTTGATCAAACAATCTCAGAACAAAATTCAATACCTAGCTAACCACGATTCTTTAACCGGTTTACCCAACCGAACCCTATTAGCTGACCGTTTAGAGCACGCTTTACAGGAATCTCGACGAACTAAAAATCAACTTGCGATCCTATTTATCGATTTAGACCGATTTAAAATTGTGAATGATGGATTAGGACATAACATTGGCGATGCGGTTTTAATCGAGGTCGCGAAACGATTTACCGATATACTACGTTCTGTTGATACCGTTGCTAGAGTGGGTGGCGATGAATTTATTGTTATTGTTCAAGACTTAGAATCAGCCTTAAATGCATCAAAGATTGCCACCAACTTAATTCAAGCCGTTAAACGAGAAATCGTTGTCAAAGAGCATAAAATTAATATCGGAGCAAGTATTGGCATCAGCATCTATCCAGATGATGGCCATACAGCAGATGACTTGATACGACAAGCAGATATAGCCATGTACGACGCCAAAGAAAATGGCAAAAATATGTATCGTTATATCTCGCAAGAACTTTCTTCATTTGCTTTTGAAAAAGCCTCTATGGAAAGCTTGATCCGTGAAGGGTTAAATAAAGATGAGTTCGAAGTTTATTACCAACCTATTATTGATTTGAAAACCATGAAGGTGTCTCATTTAGAGGCGTTAACTCGTTGGAATCATCCTAAACTTGGTTTGGTTATGCCCAACAAGTTTATTCCCCTAGCAGAGGAATCTGATTTAATTACTGAAATCACTAAGTATGTGGTTTTCAAAGTAATGAAAACCATCAGCGAATTAAACCGTGAGAACAATTACCAGTATAAAATTGCTATAAACTTTTCATTAAAAGATTTGGAAAGTGATGCCTTATTTTATTCATTTAAGAAATACCTACAGCAATTTAAAATCAAAGGAAATGCCATTTCTTTGGAAATCACCGAACGTAAAGTGATTTTATCGAATGAGAAGAATCACAAACATCTAGAACGTTATAAAAAGTTAGATGTATCTTTTTCCATGGATGACTTTGGTACGGGCTACTCAAACTTGGGTTACTTAATCAACAAGCCGTTCGATATGTTAAAAATTGACCGCTCTTTTATATCTCAAATTGGTACAGTTAATAAATCTGAAGAGGTAGTTAAAGCCACTATATCCATTGCTAAAGCCTTAGGGTTAAAAACCATAGCTGAAGGTGTGGAAACAAAAGAGCAATTCGAATTTATCAGCAATCATCATTGTGATTTTGTGCAGGGCTTTTTGTTCCAGACGCCAGAACCCATTCACAAACTAATTAACTATCTCAAGAATGACGATAAAAAAGAAATTAAGGAATAGCTAAGCATAAAATAGCCCAATTCACTTCCAAGGATGGAATGAGTTTGGTGTGTAAACTCTGTCGTAAAGCACGCCATAGTTACTAAGTACTTTAGCGGCTATTAAATAACTTACCCTTGTTTGCCCTATCTCAACCATTTAGCAGCGTTATCGTGGAGGATTCCATGCTTTTGTTTATCGGTTAAAAACGGCGCTGACTCGATCACCTCAATACTACCAGCAATAGCTCCCCAAAAATCGGAGCCAAAAACAATTCGATCCTCATGACCCGCCTCTATAAAGGCCTTTAAGGCTCCATAAACAAGTGGTTTGGGAACCGACATCATAGGCGACGTTTCCACCATCACATTTGGGTATTTATCTAATAAAGCGATGGCTTGTTGAACAAAGTCGGGCCTAAATGCATGGTACAACACCAACCTTAGCTGTGGATGCCGGGCAAGAATCGGTTCATATAGTTCGGGCCTCGCAAAATCTCCATTGAATGCTTCACAACACCCTGCAACACGACGCTCAGGTGGTGGACCTACATCGGCATGGACCAAAACCATGAGGTCGTATTGTGCAGCTAGCTCGTAATATGGCCTCATTCTAGGATCATCTGGCGCTACCCCTGCGTAAACATTGTAGAGCTCTCCGATTGCTCCTATTCGGCCTGCCTCGACCTCTGTACGCAACCAATCCACTTCCGGCCAATTGCCTCCATTTTCAAAACACGGAAAAAGATTTGGATCTAGTCCTTTAGAACATGGAAATGCGACGCTACCGATTAGCCGAGATGGATCTGCGCTTCGAATACGTTCGACGTCTGATGGAGGACCACCAATGACACCTTTGACGATAGAATGCGCCTTAAATGTCTCCAATAAATAACGTGTCTGAGCCCCATCAGTGGTTTCGTCTTTGCCAACAGAATACCATTTTGAGCTAGTTCCACTCGGTCCAGCGTGCAAGTGCAGGTCGATAACCGGAGACGGTGCGGCGTGGATAGGAGAAATGTAGATGATCAGTAACAGACTGACAAAAAAATAAATAGCTCTTAACGCAAACATGTAAAATCCTCCTGCAGATAATAGTCTCTTCTTTCATTATCTAACCTTTAAACAAAATGATTCTGTTGTTCGGTTTGCTCGGCTTAATAATCAACATAGATTCTCAATCTTGAAAGGACCAAACAATAACTGAGGGATTTATTAAACATAGCAAAGTGCTTAATGTAAGCAAGTTTGGCTATGGAAAACATCAGCTTTTTTAATATCCTGAGTTCTAGTAATACTCAATTATATATAAAAGAAGAGGTACAACCGCACAGGCCAAAGTGACAGCCAAACCGAATAATCCAGGTTTGACTAAATAGCTTTTCTGGGGAGCCTTAGGATTATAAAAAACATTGACGCTGCCATCATTATTTGTCTGGATTTTGTCTAACTGTTTATTGAGGATCATTTTCGCATTATGAGATGCAATGATGATCCAAGGTGATACCCGAGTACCACGATAATGCTTATTAGCAACATGGTATTCGTACAATGAATCAACTTTGTACTCTTGCTCTGAAACAATAGGAAGATGACTCCCCCACTTGTTTACAGACGCAGTTTTTAGAACTCCTCTAGCACTTGGCCATTGCCTCACAAAAACCTGCCAAATAAACGAATACAAGCACACGATCAGTAGATAGACAACAACGTAAAACAAAATCCCTTGCTTGTCGCCGCCAACAGCTAGCTGCCACATGTCACTAAAATACCCAATCATATGCTTAGAGGCCTTTTGATTTGGTAGGCTAAATCAATACTCTAGCCGAAAGTTGAGTACAAAAGATAAAAAATAGTAAAAAATTTTTATTTATTTATCCTTTAAGTTCAAAGCCTAAGACAGCTTCGCAACTGTATTTGGGGGGGATAAATGGAGATGTAGACTAGTAGTATGAAAATACGGAAAGTGTTAAGTAAGTCAACCTATTCAGTGTGCCCCTTTAGCGCTGTTTGTACTGAGTAGGACAATACCCACGTGTGATATTCTTGCTGCGTAATTTCATATGTTTAGTTGTTCGCCCAGAAACCCGCTTGCGCCATAACTTAAAACTACTTGGTTTTAACCGACTTCGCATGAACCGAATCACTTGGGGCTCAGTTAAACCAAATTGCATTTCAATTGCTTCAAATAATGTTCGGTCTTCCCAAGCCATTTCAATAATTCTTGATTCACTTTCTTCACTAAACAACATCTACTTGCCACCTCAATTTACGATGACACCTTGTACGGATTTACTGGATGTTTAGTTCAAATATTGAATCTTTTGTTGGATTGACGAATATCAGTAACTAGATCACAACTCCCCTGGGACAGGTTGGTTGTTTTTACGTTAAACAAAGTAAAATAAATCAAAAGTATTTACACAAACTCAACTCAGTCTTAAGCATTTTTCCCGCAACATTTTTTAAATTTCTTTTCGCTACCACAAATACAAGGATCATTTCGCCCAACTTTAGGGTGCTCACGCTTAATTGTTCCTTGAGCAGGCGGGCAACAACTTGTATTGCTACAGCAGCTATCTTCTACTTTTTGATTTTCACTACTTGGGCTATTCATAGGTGTAAGCTTTCCTTTTGTCGAATTAATTTTGGTTTTTCATGATGACTAAAGCGTCTGCAGCCTAGCATGAACAAAAAAATTATGGGTTTCTTGTTTAAGTGCATATTTAGCAGCGGATGCATTGTAAAGGCTTTCATCTGCTGCACCCTCCAAATTTGCGAAACCTCCATTTAATTCGAAGCAACACAACAAGAAAGAGGCAACTTTAAGAGCAATTTTAAGATTGATTTATTTTACACTATTTGGTTTTTTAGTTTAAAGCTTAATTCAGACTATTCAGCTTTTACAATGGGTAGGGCTATTTAGCGTCTCGATGAAAACGGACGCACCTTAAATGCGTCCATGTTACTTTATTTGTCTATTTAGCTAGCTTTACAATAAACTTTGACATCCCGAGGTGTGTAGATACCATAGGTGATAAAGCCAAGGAAACCATTTAGAAAAGAATATTGAGTTTCTACCTTAATAACATTTTCTGCACCGCCACAAATTTCGGCAGCGTTGGTTATTTTTTCTTGTCCAATTCCATTAACAAAAAAGTGGTCTGACTTTTTATATGTAGGAACCTCACCCCCTTCACCATTGATAGTGAACGTTTGAGTAGCACATCCTGCCAAAAGTGTCGTCGTTAAAAATAATCCCAAAACCTTTAAATGCATATTCCATCCTTTAGCATACTAATTAAAAATCCGTTGTGAGAGAAACATCACAACAGGTAAGTATATTACCCTACCAAACCAATTCTGCAACAAAATAAAGATTATCATTGATGTGGTTAGTACTCCCTGTCCGTATGATTTTACTAGGTTTTAACAAGCCGTAGATAGTACCAACGGCACTGCCCCTGCAGTTTTGTCCCTACCGCTTATTATCAACTCATAGCACTAATTTCAGCCAAGGCTGTTTCAATCTCCTGCTCATTGTTAATTAATGAAGGAGCGAATCGAGCGTAACTCGTTCTATAAGGAGTACTACTCATAATTATGCCTTTATCGTGCATTCTTTTTACCACACTTTCAGGATCGACTCCTCGTACATCAAAACAGACTAACCCCGATGAAAGTTCGCTACTATCGGGAGTATATAAGGTCACATTAGGCATTTTAGCTAGGCCATGTTTGGTTTGCTGATTCAATTGATGGATGCGGTTTTGAACATTTTTTTTGCCTAACTGAAGATGTAACTTAAAAGCTTCAGGAAGCGCCCAACGATGCTCAAAAGAATGGAAACCGCCCGGAGACATATGCTCACCTACCGGAACTTGTTCTTGCTGCATTAATCCCATCCAAACGGTGTATGAATCACTAAAACTTGGAATGACAGCTTCACTTTGTTCCCACGCTTTGTCGTTTCCCCAAATGACGCCGGTTCCTCTTGGACCAAAAATCCATTTATGAGTACCTGCAATAAAAAAATCACAGCCCAGTTCGCTCACATCCTGATTTTCAATCCCAAATCCATGCACCCCGTCAACACAAAACAAGATTTGTTGAGTAGACTTACGGGTTTTATTAATTCGCTTAATTGCGTCTGCCATTGCTCGTATTGGGAGTTTAACCCCAGTTGACGAATGTACCCATGTGGCGGCAAAAACTCGCGTATCGCGGTTTATTCCTTGTTCTAAACGAGCGACGACGTCCTTGATACTCACTTTCGCCGGGTCATCATAAAGCGAAATACGCTGGATTTTCACTCCGCTTCGGTTCGCCCGATGAGCCAATGACATATCCGTAGAATAATGATCATGAACTGTTTGCAGAATTTCATCACCAGCTTGCAACTTTAATCCGCTGTAAACCATGGCTAGCCCCATAGTTGTACTGTCGGTTAAAGCAATATTCTCACTTTTACCTCCCATGTATTGGGCCGCACTTTTTGAAATTTCACTATCAATGGTTAAATAGTTATCGTGCCAATAATCTGAAGGGTTCTCATCAAATGCACGCCGATGTTTTTCGATGGCATCCGCTACGGGTTTTGGGTGAGATGCCAACAAAAAAGTCGATAACTGTATGTAATCGTGTGTCAGTGGAAACAGTTTTCGTAATGCTTTCCAATCACCAGCGCGAACGATTGCCCCCTCCATACTCATGTCTGCAGATTGTGCTATTACTGAACCGGGGGCTAATAAACTTGCTCCGATCCCAAAACCTAAACTATTCAAAAATTCCCGTCGCTGCATCTCTCTGTCCTTTTATTTAAATAATATTTTCGACCATGAGTTTAGATAAACGAAAGCAACAAGTTGGGTTAACTGCAATGACAACTAATATCGTTGATAAACCATTTATTAGGGTCATTAAGTATAGACCACTTTCAAAATCGTGGTTTTAACAGAGAGCAGAGTGAAAAAAGGGAAGATGAAAGCCATCTATTAAGCTAATGTTTTATCAATCTATCAACTAAAGTTCAGAAGGATGTTGAAGTTGCATCGGTACATCCCCTTTTAAATAAAAAAGTGTTAGCGTCATCAAAATATTTGCTTTTAATTTAGTGCGAAATTGGCTGGCAAGGAATTAATCAACAATTTTAAGACACACTACCGAATGGCATTTATCAAGGCTTTTGCTCATCGGCAAGCATTGCCATGTATTTTACAAATCGTCTCTGTCTCGTTTCGGCTTTTTTTGCACTTATTAAACCATAAGCAATGACAAATCGACTGGATTTGTTGAGGGTCTCAAAAAATTGCTTTGCTTTAGGATGATTTTTCAGTTCAACAAGAAAGTCATTAGGCACTTCCATATCACTTACTGCATAAGCATTTTCCCAACGACCATCAGCTTTAGCAGCACGAACATGAATGAGCCCTGGCTCCTTCATCCGCCCTTCCCTCAGCAAGTTTTCAACATGTTTAGTGTTTCTTTTAGACCAGTTACTTCGAGCTGTTCTAGGAGTGATCCTTTGAAGGTAAGCTTGCTCATCAATTGACTTTTTTACCCCATCTATCCATCCCACACACAAAACTTCCATCACCACATCGTCCCAAGAAACGCTCTGAATACCTGAGTTTTTCTTGAATATTTTTATCCACAACTCGTTTTCAGTTGCGTAGTTTAAACTGAGCCAATCTCGCAGCGCTTTCGGTGTATCAAATGTCATTGTTTTCATTGATTGAACTTCACGTATTTTCTTTAGTGCCTGTAATAACAATGGAACGACAATCACCAATGGCATAAGGGCCTTTAGTAAATTTTAACGATACAAAGTGATACTCCAAATCACAATACTCATAAATCGACTCTATTTGTGAATTTGTAGTATCAAATCTAGCAACAATTAAGTTTTCACTTTTATGAAGAATTAAAATTGAGTCGAGTGAAATAGAAGTTAAAAAGTCTTCTTGTGGCATCCCAACTTTAGGTTTAGGTGCGTTAATAAAAGTAGCCACTAAAATATCCCTAAAGGTTAACGGATTATTATTATCAGCTGTTATTACCTCTTTTACTTCTGGTTTATGCAGAGCAGAACATGCACCGAGTAAAACCACCAATGTAGCCACTAGACAAACTCTTACTATCTTCACTCGCCCTCCTTTAATAATTAATCGTAATACTGTTTAAATTTATCAATATTGTTATTTCAACCAACTAAAAATCAGTTAGGTGATACATTATCATTCTGGCAGTTCATCAAATTTTGACACATTATTTAGCTCTTTATGCCAACTTGCTTCACTTCTCAAAAAGATTTGTGCAGTGGGGAGTATTGAAATCTTGCTGTCCAAACTTCCAGCCGGAACAACAAGCATATCGTCGCTCTGCGCACTGGGTAATGCCGAGCCACATATTTTACAAAAGCTTTTGTTGTGACGTGTGCCAGGAAGAGTAAAAGAAGACACAGCGTCTGCACCAGAACGCCAAATTAATTTAGCTGAATGTGAGAATAAATTTGCAGCATGGGCGGAACCTGTATCTTTTTGACAGTGCTTACAATGACAAACATAAAAACTATCAAAGTCCCCTTGCACTTCAAATTTTACAGTTCCACACAAACAAGAACCGAAATGATCACTCATAACCCCTCCTAAATATTACCTCTTACAACACCAAAATGAATCGTCTGTTTTAACGCTAAAAGTTAGTAAAACATACTACAAAGAGCAATTCCAAGAATGCTCATTTTTCATATACAACGTTCAACTGACATTGCTAATTTTTCAATACCATGTGACGGAGTCCATCGTTTAAACTCCACAAAACCATGCTTTTTGTATAAATTAATTGCAGAGGTATTGGCAACAGCTGTTTCCACAATGGCTTCTGAAAAACGAAATTTCTGTAGCACATAGATTAGCAATTTATCAGCAATGCCTTGCCTAAAATAATTTGGGTCAACCGTTAAACTATGAATTTCTAGGCAATTGTCATGTAATTCAAACTCGATAATTGCGGCGAGATTTTTATTCGCAGTAAAACCATAAAATAATGATTTTGAATTTTCAATATGATTGATGTTGCGAGACAGTGGAGGAAAATCAATCACTCCAATAAGCAAAGCTTCAACTTTATAAGAATTTTGAAATATAGTGAAAATTTGAGCTGCCACTTTTTCATGGGAATTATTAAGTTTGTTGATCATGCTAGTCCCTTTCACAATGAACACCCACAATGGCCGCCAGTATAACCCAAGATATTAACGCTAAAAGTGAGCCTAATACCTTTGCTATTGAACGTAATTCATCCATGGTTTTAGCGTAATACTATCATGTAGAAATGAAACCGGAGTAGTAACCTACTCTACGATACCCACTGTTTTAGTTTCCGCTGGTGTTTTGATTATATTTACAATTTAATCAACGCTGGCTGCTCACCTTGGTACAAATAAACCGGGACAATTTCTTTTTTCCCGTTGTGTTCCCTAAGTTGAAAATAGTTTTCAGTACATTCGTAAGAATACGAGTTATTTTCTCGCGGGATAAGTTTTTGCTTAACTTCACCTTTATATTGAGAATAAAGTGTGCCGTCTTCAAATGAAATATGTAAAACGTTAGAGTCTGGAGCACGGTAATTACCCACTAGAGACTTCGCCGTAGCACTCACTTCTTTTTCACCTACTGGTTTAGGTGATAAACCTAATTGCAGCGCAATCATGTCTAATAACACAGGACCGGGATGCTTAGTATCTATGTTAGTAAAAGCTATTGCGGTTAAGTCTTCACTTGGGAAGTATACATTCCAGGCAAAAAAACCGGGCACCATGCCTTGATGACTATAACTTTCTAAGCCGCTGATTGGGTATATATCCAAGCCATACCCATAATGAACAGAATCATTATTTTCCAATTTAGCTCTGGTAGACATTAACTGATAACTACTCTTTGAAACAACTTCACCTGATTTTAATGCATTATTCCAACGGTTCATGTCTTCGAGGTTAGAAGCAATGGCACCGGCCGAATAGATCCAGCTACGATCAACTTTCCAAGGTCTTTCTGTAAATTCATCGGGGCTAAGATACGTTTGGGGTTCATTGCGGCTACTTGTGTAACCCTTTACATTATCTAAAGAGGTTCCTTTAGTAATAACAAAAGTATTATCCATTTTCAGGGGTTTAAAAAAGGTGTTCAGCATAAACTTCTCATAAGAGGTGCCAGATGAAACTTCAATCACCTTACCGAGCAGAATGTACCCCAAATTTGAATAACTATATTTTTGACCTGGCTCAGAAATAACAGGTTGCTTACTAATATTATCAATAACCTCATCAAGCCTAGCATATTTGTTATACACCCTACTGACAGAGGGATCGCCCAAATAATCTGGTAGGCCTGAAGTATGACTTAGAACACTATCAAGGGTTAAGTCTTTATATTCTGGATTAATATCAGGTATAAACTTCCCAAGCGTATCTTGCAACGATAGCCTATTTTTTTCTGATAGTTTCAATATAGCGGCCGCCGTAAACGTTTTTGTAACTGAGCCAATTTGAAATATATCGTCTACATTAAGGGGCTCCATTGTTTCGATATTCCCTAGCCCCACACCCCGCTATAAATATGTTTTCCTGATTGTTCCAACCTAACAACCATTCCTGGCGCTTTAGCAGTATTATGGCACTGTAGAATTGCTTCAAAATTAGGTTGTTGTGCTATAGCATTTAGTGCACATACTCCAATACACACACTAACCAATTGGGACTTAAACACGTAGGAAACACTCCATTACTTGATGTAAATATAAGGTTTTTATAAATGGTGGGCGTTATTGAGCGTCCAATAAAGGCCGTTTTTAGCCTCAAACCATATTTAATAAATTAGTTATGTGATGAATTCAACATCACTAAGACCACCGCTAAGGTGATTTTTAAAAGATTCATTTTTAACAATGGGAAAACCAATGGGAAAAGTAAAACTTGGTATTATGCCGGAAGAAATTTGATTATAAGGTGAAGAAAAATAACCAACATCCCCTGCTACTTTTTTAACTCTTTCAAGTTTGATGATTACTTCACCTACTTGTATTTCATCTTCTATCTTTCCATAGCCACTTAATGCTTAAGCTTATTTATTGTTTCCACCTTGCTTCCCGAATGCGGGTTTAAGTCTATCGGATAGATCATCTTCGATGATTTGCAGTACTTCCTTACACTCGGAATACTGCTTAATGGTTATTTTATAGTTTGAGCGAAACCAATGTTTGAGATGCAGAGCGTAGGTACCGGCATGTCCCTCACCTTTATGCTGTTCGATTCTTTTTCGTACGCCTGTTGTTGATGAGCCTACATACATAATTTTTGATGGAGAGTTTAACTTTGCGCACTTCCTCTCGTTCTTATTTTTATACCGAGAAAACACCTCAAAAACGGCTTCTTCACTCCCGTCGACTTGTTCGATAACGTAAATTGCCTGCTTCATTCCATCGAGTTGTGACAAATTTTGAAGGACAAACTCGTTTACTGGCGATGCTGCCTTAGCCTTTTCGCAATTTTCTATCAGTCTATCGATAAAGCTCTTATTACTTCTAGAATAGGATGAATCCACGTACCTTAACCTGTAAAACTAACGGTGAAAATATAGGGTTTACATGCCCCATTTCTTAGACTTAAAAAGCAGAACAACTTTTGGCTTTCGATATATCTATTTAAACGCACGTACTGTACTGCTAATTAGTGCATTTTGCTTTATTTTGTTCAGAATACGTAACCCAAATTAATCAAAATGCCAACGCCTTTATCTTTGCTTTCTTGCTCTCCACCAAAAATTTGTGTGTACTCATCTTCTTCATAATAAGTTATACCTGTGCCTAATTCCCAGCCTTTGTTATTAAAACCATTAAAGTGATAATTATAGGTTATGCCTCCAAACACAGTGTCTGAACTGAGGATCCCATACATTTTTCCAGCATTAAGCCCCCATGAGTGATGTGTATTCTCAGAAAACTGTCTCTTCATTCCAACGGAAAATCCCGGGAAACCCAGCCCTACAAAATATTTAGTTTTATCACTCTTAATGGCAAATTGCGTACCAAAACCACCGTATTGACTACCAGCACCGACTGAAAAGTCATAATCTACTGCCTCACTCATCGTTGAGAAACTAACCAGCAAAATCATCATTAAAAATTTATACATTGAACCTTTTCCTTATTGTATAAAACTCCCCCTAACAGAGTGCACAAAAACATGTATTGCACTTAGTTAGGCACAAGCATTAGCCGATGGTTGGGATAATTGTGACAGAAAAAACAATCCCATATAGCTTACTAGAATAAAACAACCCAAGAGAACCAAATAGAACATTAAGAACAAACTGTTTCAAGTAGCTTTTTATACCGAGAAAACGCCTCGAAAACTCATTCTTCACTCCCATCGAGTTGTGACAAATTTTGAAGGACAAACTAGTCTACTGCCGATGCTGCCTTAGCCTTTTCGCAATTTTCTATCAGTCTATCGATAAAGCTCTTATTACTTCTAGAATAGGATGAATCCACGTAACTTTACCTGTAAAACTAACGGTGAATATATAGGGATTTTAGAAGTGCTTTTAAATTCCCTCAATGATGATTTGTTATTTGCAATCAGCCCAGCGAATGATAAATAAGCGCAGCGTATTAAAAGCAAGCGAATCCCTCCACTCACCTACGCTTTCTGCCCATTTTAATCCCAAGGGCTTTATTTCTAGCCTGTTTTTTTTGTTTACCTGTATTGCTTCTTTTTTCTGCTTGATTTTGTTTAGACAAATCAGGTTCATACCCGGGCAACCATTGTGATATCAATGCTGTACCCAGTACTTTTTCAACTGCGTCAAGTAAATATTTTTCATTAGGGCTCATCAAAGAGACCGCCAATCCGGTATTACCAGCTCGGCCCGTGCGTCCAATACGGTGAATATAATCTTCAGCTACAAAGGGTAATTCGTAATTGATTACATACTGCAAATCAATAATATCAATACCTCGTGCTGCTACATCAGTGGCGACAAGTGCTCTGACTTTACCTTGCTTAAATTCCGCTAATGCCCTTTCTCTAGCGCCTTGTGATTTATCACCGTGAATAGATTCAGTTTTAATGCCGTCTTTACACATTTCTTTGGCTAAGGCATCTGCGGTTTGCTTGGTGCGCGTGAAAACAAGCACTTGTTGCCAGTTTTTTGAACCTATTAGAAAAGACATGAGCTCTCGTTTACGATCTTTATCTACCGTGTAAAACAGTTGTTCAATTTGTGTGGCTGCGGCATTGCGCTCATTGACTTCAATTAGCACAGGATTTATGAGTAAAGTTTTACTCATACGAAAAATGGCATCGTCGAAAGTGGCCGAAAATAGTAACGTTTGTCGTTGCTCAGGCAAGCGCTTCAAAATACGATTGATTTCGTCTTTAAAGCCCATGTCTAACATACGATCGGCTTCATCAAAAACGATGACCTGGAGCTGGCTTACATCAACACTGCCTTTGGCAATATGATCTAGCAATCGCCCCGGCGTAGCGACTAAAACATCAACACCTTGCTCTATAGCGGCAATTTGCGGATTAATACTAACCCCACCGTAGGCAACTGCCACATTCAACTGAATATTTTCAGCATAAGCAACAAAGCTGTTAAACACTTGCTGCGCCAACTCACGTGTTGGTGTTAATACTAACGCACGGATCGGCCGTAAGCTTTGAGTGTGTGTCAGTAGAAGTTGCAAAATTGGTAAAGCAAACGCTGCGGTTTTACCGGTGCCTGTTTGCGCACCGGCCATTACATCTTTACCTTCCAGAATTTCTGGAATTGCTTGCGCTTGAACCGGTGTAGGACACTCATAACCTAAAGCTTCAACAGCATCAGTCAGAGATTTATCTAAAAATAGTGAAGAAAAACGCATTAATAACAATCGATGTTTGATGAATTATTCTCTTTATACCATCTCTGACTTGTATCCCAAACACTTAAGCCATTTATTCAATCAGTTATAACAATTTCACCATTCGCTTAATGCCATTTTTTATTAAGTGCTATTTTTATAAAATGCGACTTAACTCAACCGACACGTTTTTATTGCAGCCAACCTAAAAAGACTCCCACTGCTAATGACTTTTTGTTTATGAGAAGAGCAAAATTGAGTAAGCTGAAATTAAGCAGAACTACGGTGATGTATAAAACGATAGAAATAGGCTCGGGTCACTTGAGGCTTTTAGTCAGCAAGTCGTTGTCCAACTACAGCAATAACATAGAATGTGTCCAAAAAGTTTATTATATAATTTTATGGCAAACGTAAAATCACCTTGTTGCATAATGCAGTAAAACTAATAGTAAATGAGTTGGTCGAAATGTATGATTTATATAAAAGAACAATAATAGATCTTGATATTTTGTAATCAACATAGAACTTGCTTGTTAGATATCACATACTTTATTGTAAGAAATCGGATGCAAAGCCCGCATAAAAAGGAATCAGTATTGCGTTTATGGATTAGTTTAGCATTTATTTTGGGAATTATAGCAAACGCACATGCTTCGAAAGTCGATGAAGCTTTGCAATTTAAACGTACTTTAAATACCCAAGACGGCTTGTCTCAAATAACCGTTTACGACATCGAACAAGATCTTAATGGTTTTATCTGGCTGGCGACTCAAAGAGGAATAGATAGATTTGACGGGGCATCTTTCGTTAATTTTGAGCAAACTGCTACTACAGAAAATGGCTTACGCTCTACCCGTGTTAATGATCTTGAATTAAATAAAGAAAATGGCAATTTGTGGTTGGCCACCGCAAACGGACTACACCAGCTAAATGCTGAATCAGGAAAAATGGAAGATATTAAGCTTTCATCCGGCACAGATAAGAGTTACCAACGTGTAACAGCTTTGCATTTTGATCAAAACAACGACCTATGGCTTGAAGCTGACTCCAAATTATTCACCAAATCAAATTTAGCAGACAATTTCCAAGAAGTAATAATACCCAACCCTCCCGAACATCTAACAGTATTTGAAATAGTATCAGATCACCAAAATATTCTGTATTTTGCCACTAATGCTGGCGTACTAAGGCTAAATACACAAACAAAAGAGTGGTTACCCGCTTTAATTAGTGATGTTTTAGTGTGGTCAGTATTTATCGACTCAAATCAAAATTTATGGGCTGGAACAAATGGTAAAGGAATCTTTCACTTTGCCTCTGACGAAAATTATGAACAGGTTTCAAAACAAAATATTTCTACAGAGCAAGGTTTGTCTCATGGCATTGTTAATGATATTGAACAAACTAAATCCGGCGATGTTTGGGTGGCCACTAATTTCGGCATAAATATTTTCCCAAATGTAAAAAATGAAAAAAACCTTTCACCAATACAAATTCCCGAATCAGACTCAGATAGTCAATCAAAAATAAACACCTTGTTTATTGACTCTTCAGACCAAGTTCTTTTTGGCACGTTAGTCAATGGTTTTAGTATTGTTTCTCCGCAATCATTGCTATTTCAAAAAGTTTTAATAGATAAAAATAAAGTCACTTATGCTACCGAATTTGACAAACATGGAACGCTCTGGGTGTCTTCCCCGGAAGGTCTTTGGAAAGTACCACCAACCCTAGTTGCTAACCAATTATTGAACTTTGAAAAAGGTGATATCAATCAAGGCGCTAAAAATATTCTTTTAGGAACGCATTATTCAGAGACCAATGACGTTTTATGGATAGGTACCAGAGTGGGATTAGCCCGCCTCAATGACAATAAAATCACGCTATCAAGTGCAGGTTTTGAGGGTATACCAATATACTCAATAGAAAGTGATAAGCAAGGAAACCTATATATTGGGACCGTATCTAACGGCTTGTATCATTATAATCCCAATAGCAGAGAAATAATTCATCATTATGAATCAGACAGGGTGTTGGGTATTCACGTCAGTGGGCCAGACAAAGTATGGTTAGCAACGCCGAAAGGATTAATAAAAGTAAACCCCCTTAATAAGACTCAAATCAACTATACCCATCACGCTAGTGGGGCTAACTCTCTACCTGGCAATTATGTAACGTGGATCTCAAAAAAATCGAATAATCAGTACTTAGTGGCAATTCAATCAAAGGGCTTGTTTGTCATGACTGAAGATGAAGCCACTGGCAGTTTACAATTTACAGCGTTATTTCCTTCAAGTGGATTAAAAGATGCTTCGATCGCCGCAATTGAACAGGATCAGCAGCAAAACTATTGGGTTAGCAGTATTAAAGGCATAGCTAGAATATCAGCAGATTTATCAACCTTAAAATTTTATGACACTACTGATGGAACGGCTGCTGGCGGATATTTTATTGGTGCTAGATCTATTGATGTAAACGGTCGTATATTTTTTGCAGGGGCAAATGGCGTAACACATTTTCATCCGGACGAAATTGTCAGACCGAATATTGACCCAAAGTTACACCTAACTAACATCGATATTTTAAATGAAAAACGTGGAAGTCGACAAATAAACGCAGCCAACAAACCTTTGTCATCAATAAGTGATTCAACTTTGGCTTTGGAACATAGTGATATTGTTGTGACATTTGAATTTGCGGCTACTGAGTTAGTTGCTCCTGACAGAATAAAATACGCCCACAGGCTAATTGGCTTCAACTCCCAATGGCAAGAGCTTAAAAGCAATAAACGCTCAATCACCTATACTTCTTTAGATGCTGGTAATTATGTACTTGAAATTAAAGCAACTAATAGATACGGCACATGGTTAACTGAATATGTGTCAATGAATATAAACGTTTCACCTGCCTGGTATGGGTCAAATATCGCGATAGTATTTTGGATACTATTAGCCGTGCTCACTGTCTATTCTTATGCGCGCTGGCGGTCTTACAGTCTTTTCGTGCGTTCCCAAAAATTAGCAAATGAAGTGACGAACAAAACAAGGGATTTAGCACTAGCTAATGACAAACTACGCAAGCTATCAGATTTAGACCCCCTTACTAATATCTATAATCGCAGAGGTTTTACCCACGCAGCCTTAAGCAAACTCGCTGAATCCAATGAAAGTAATAAGGTTTTTAGTATTGTTTTATTTGATATAGATTTTTTCAAAAGTATAAACGATAACTATGGCCATGATGTGGGTGATGAAGCTTTGATCGCGATATCTCAAAAAATTGAAAACTCTTTAGGTTTAGATGACAAACTAGGCCGCTGGGGAGGCGAAGAGTTTATTGCATTGTTGGTCACCGACAATATTGAAATTGCCTTTAAAA
Organism: Aliiglaciecola sp.; assembly: GCF_039982535.1. Lineage (NCBI taxonomy): Bacteria > Pseudomonadati > Pseudomonadota > Gammaproteobacteria > Alteromonadales > Alteromonadaceae > Aliiglaciecola > Aliiglaciecola sp. The sequence goes on along the minus strand of NZ_JBDWYG010000031.1, from coordinate 9,846 downwards.
TAGCAGACAGAGTAAGGCAACAAGTGTCGACGTTAAGGCTCAAAGGTCTAGCGAAAGACTTTGAAATAACACTTTCAGGTGGTGTAGCAATTATGCCGGCAGATAACAATTTAACTAGCTGTATAAAACAAGCTGATACATTGCTTTTTCAAGCTAAAAAAAATGGGCGGAATCAAATTGCATATGAGCAGCTAAGCTAGTTTAATAAGCCATATTGAGGACAAAAATCAAACAAATGGTGTTTAAGTTACATCCATATTGGTAAAATAAGGTTGTTATTCAGGGTTGCTAGCATTGCAAGTCAGATGGGACGGTTGAATAACGTTCATCGGAAACATCATGTCAAATGGCTATTGCATTACAAAACGAAGTAAAAAGTCCTAAACACAAAATTAAGAGTAAAGGAAAAGTTGACCATTACAGGGCTTGAATATTTCAGGTAAATCAGTGGCTAACAAAAAGCCTGAATGTTCTGTGAAAACAACTTTTTCGATGTACTGAATATTATGCCATTTTGCTTTGCGTACAGGTTTAATTCATCGCTATTTTGTTTCGCTCCTAAAACTAAAAGCACAAACAAACTCATTGATATTAACTACTCTTTCTTAAGGTATTAATTTAAATCTATATCGTCTTACACAACAAGTTGTGTTTTTAGGATGATGTAACTTGTTAGGTGATTTTAGTCGCAAAAAACCCAAATGTTAGTTTTTGATTTTAACGCTTTTTTGTAAACCCTTAACAATATATCTAGTTGTTGAATTAATTGATTATTGTCAGAAAACAGCTCTTTTATTTGGTTTGTTTCCTTTATTAAAATTTCTAACTCGTCAGCAGTATATTTTGCGTCTTTATAGTAATCCCCTAGCCTATTAAATAATGGAAATCTCCCTTCTGGTAAGCCATAGCGATTAAATATTAATTTATGAGACTGTAAATCAAATGATGCATCCACACTTTGATAAGTCGCTTCTTTGCTATTATTCGCAATGTGAAAGTCTAGTGACATTTTTTAACTCGACCTTTTCCTACAACCTTAACTTCCCGCATAACGGGCAAAGCGGGTGTTTATGCACTTGTTGAATGCCATCCCATTAATTGACTGGTTTTGCATTTTTGTATTTAAACCGTCTTAGGTTTCTTTGCCGGTTATAATCACTCACTGAGGCAAAGCCAATGATTATTGAAATCGGCCAGTCAACAATTATTCCAAAACCAAATGCCAGAATGGTTGGGATAATTGTGACAGAAAAAACAATCCCATATAGCTTACTAGAATAAAACAACCCAAGAGGACCAAACAGAACATTAAGAACAAACTGTTTCAAGTAGCTTTTTGTTTCAATTCCACTTTTCAATTAGATCTACCTTGCAATTATTGAACTTGCTGTTCATTCCCCCCTAACCCTCCAAGGTTACAGACAGCTTTGTGACACCGCATATACCTTACTTTTTTTAGTGCGTTCCAGCGCACCCAAAAGGTGTGTTAAATATGTTGCTGATTCGACACATACATTGTTTTTTCACCTTGGAAATCATTAAATAATTTTTCATGGGCAAGTTTGGAAAAGGTATCTGTACGAGCAGTATATTGCGCAATCCAATCGATTAGCATTTCTAAATTTGCATCCTGAGCTTCTTTGTTTTCATATTTGTGAGGCTCCCATGGACGATTTTTGGCATTTTCAATACAAGCCGAGACTGGCAAATTAAGAAAAATGACTTCCGTTGCTTGTGCTGTTACAAGTTCCAATAGATCGGAGTAACAACCCTCAATAACCCAGCCACTGTTGGTCGATAAAAAATCATTAATCAACTTACCCGACTCTGACATAGGCAATCGTTTTGGTGGAGTAATAGGTTTCCAAGCCACAGTATCGAGATCCAAGTGAGCTAGGTTATTTTGCAACGATAACTCTTTTGCTAACGTTGATTTACCTGAGCCTGAATTTCCGAAAATTACGACTTTACTCAAAACTATTCCCTCAATGTAAAACACCTCATTATGAAGCTTTTAAATAACGATTATAATTCGAAGTTCAGCGAATGTTAATTCACTGTAGCATGAACACTTAATCATCTACATCAACTAAATATGTAGACGGTTGTCCATTTTCAAAGCAGCTTAGCTGCTGCCTCAGACATCTTTTTATAATCGTGACCGACGTCAGACACTACTTGCAAACGCCAATTGAATTCAATTTTCTGATTAGTCCGTTCTTTACAATAACGCCATTGTATCTAGTTTTTTGCATAGCTCATTTAAACCTGCAATACGCTGGCATGCAATTGTTGGTGGTTGCGAATTTTTACTGTTTAACCAAATTGCTGTTACACCTGCTTCTATTGCGGGAATAATATCGTTTTCTAGGCTATCCCCAACCATTATCAAGTCTGATGGTTTTGTATTTAGTACGTGAGCTATTGTAAGGTAAAACTCTTTGCTTCCTTTGCCAATACCAATATTCCCTTTGCAAAAGTAGCCGGAAATAAATGAGGATAAGCCCACTTTTTCAAATGCAGTTTCGATTTCTGCTTCAGTTGAATCTGCTGCATTTGTAGCAATGTACACTGGCGAATGTGAAGAAATTGATTTTAAGGCCTCAAGAGCACCAGAAGTAGCCTCTACTTTTTTCCAATGGCACATTTTTCCTTTTTGATTTGGAAAGTCGACCATAAGTGTGTTGCCCCAGTCAAAAAGATACGTTTTAGACAATGATTTCTCCTTGCACATAACATTCGCATAACGGGCAATAACACCTAGGTTAAAATGGGAGCGAACCGACCCAACTCAAGTGTTGTTCTCCCTATGAACCCGCGAGCGAGTTTATGGTTTTGTTGTGCGATCGTTTGCTGTAAATGTTGGATACGAGAACTCGGAAAGTTTCTCACTTTCGCCCCACAGCCAATCTGAAAGGGCTTTGCTATTCGCAAGCTTGCTTACCTTTTTAGGTTGACAGTCTTTATAATAATTACCAGTCTTTGAATTAGGCTGTGAAAGAAAAACTCCGGTTTGCGCTCCCTTTTCTGGGGTTCTCGCGATTACCTTTCTAAAAAGCGGATAAATAAAAGCCAGAGTTTTTGGAAAAGCTTTTTTTAGCATTTCTGTATCAACAATACCCGGGTCAAAACAGTTAACTGAAATTTGTGTATTGTGGAGTAAGGATGCAAGCTTTTGGGTAAATAAAATTGAATACAATTTGCTATTGCAATACGCTTTTTCGGAACTATAGCGTTCCATTAATTGGATATCATGAGTGGACGGACTTGCATCCTTGTGCCTGAAAGATGCTGTATTTACGATACTTGCTTTCTCTGCTTTTAACAGCAATGGAAGTAGTTTTCCTGTTAATACAAAAGGTGCAAGGTGATTTACAGCAAGCGTCATCTCAATATCATCTTGTGAAAACGCAATTTCATCACTAGACCATACACCGGCATTATTTACTAAAATGTCGACTTTAAATGCCTTAGTTTGAATTTCCTTGACTGCGCTATCAATTGAGGAAAAAGAATCTAGTCTGCAATGAATAAAATGGACGTCATTTTTTAATGGCTTATCTGAGATTAGACGTTTAAATTTACTTTCATCGCGTCCAAGAACGAAAAAACAACATTGTTTGGACTCGTCCATTTGATAGAGCCAATTAACTCCAAACCCTGAAGTCGCTCCAGTGATCACAACTGTTTCCATTTTAACTCCATGTATGACGTCCTGTTAACAGGCTAAATAAAGTTGGCTAAAATTAAGCGACAATGGAGTAAAAGCAAAGGTATTTAGTCATTGCTAAACAATTTGTTAACTGCCTTTTCGTATAAACCTTGCGATTTCGCAGTCTTCCGGCACTCGTTCAACACGTTTATCAATATTATCAGAAACAGATACCAATTCAGAACGTTCTGGAAGTTGCTTGGGTAATCTTATGTTTTTAACTACTCTGAGATTGTGTAAAGCGTTTAAAACCCACCAACCAGGATCTGGTTCGTCCTTGTACAAACCTAACATTGCAGAACCCGGATAGGCATGATGATTGTTATGCCATGCTTCGCCCATGGATAGGAAACCCGCAATTCTAATATTATGACCTTGCACAGCAGCTCCCTCAACTTCCCAAGTTCTATCACCTTTATTGTGAGCAAAATAACCAATTAACCAGTGACCGCCCACAGAGATTACTATTCGGACAGAAACTCCCCATACTAACCAAGAAATACCACCAATAAGATATAGAGGAACTGCTATAACTAATTGTTGAAGCAACCAAGTTTTTTCTAAGAATAGGTAAAATTTATCTAATGATACTGATTTTTCTATATTGAACTCAGGAGGATCTTTTAGTTGAAGATCACAGTTTAACTGCCACCAACCGTCCTTTAATATTTTAGAACCATGTAATAAATAATCATGGCACTTCTCTTGTCTTTGTGCCCAATCTCGAAGGTCATGTTGAATCATCATGCCTATTGGGCCCGCCATTCCAACTAATACACCTAGATATACAAATAAGTATTCCATCCTTTTCGGACATTCATATGAGCGATGGATGAGTAATCGATGCATTCCTAAAGAATGCCCAAAACATAATGTAATACCTGTAAGCATAATAAATATAAAAACTGCTGAAAGAGATATAGTGAACGGGGCGATAAAAATAGTCATCAATAGATGAGTTAGAAACCAAACCGATTTAATCGGCTTCCATTTTACGGTGCCTGTAAAAGCACTCATTTCATCATTTGAATATACTCTTTCCGTATTGAGCATGACTATCCTGTAGCTACTAACGCATACAATAACGGGAAAAATTGAGTGCTTTGACACAAAGTGCCAGCAAGGCTTTTTCCCAATGAGCGAAGCGAATGATGTTTATTATTTTGTTAGGTACGTGCTTCATACGGGCTAATGGTGCTTTTACCAACACTCATTATTAAAGAGCACTAAACAAAGCCTATAACAGTGTTTTAAAGAATCCAAATAATGCCGATATCAATACAAAAAGACCACAAAAAACTATTAATGCCCAATTGAATACCATGACCGCCCGCCAACCGATAGATTGAAATCTAAAATACTCTCTATTCTTTTTTTTCAGCAATATTAAAGACGTCGGAATTACAGTGACAGCATAAACCATAAAAGCTAAAACATTTGTACCTATAAACCCCATAGTTACGGCAGCACCTGAGTAAAGCGGTGTCTCCGGTGATATATCTTTAAACACGTATTCACCAATTGCGATTACAAAAACAGGAAATAGCAGTCCGAGAAACTGAAAAATTTTAACTATCATGTGAGTCCTTAACGCTTTTTATAAATGGCGCTCGTTTTTTGCGCGTCCAGTGAAAGCCGTTTTTTGGCCGTAACAGTGTTTAATAAATTTGTTATGTGGCTCATTGCGTTACCATATATGGCTCTACAATTAAGAACCATCCTTTTTGCGACATACATTCAACTATAAAGGCAAACCTGATATCTCTTTTTGGTATTTGGTCATCTATATACCGTTTCGTGACATTTTTACTACACGTACTAAAGTCTAATTCTGCAACGTTTAAATCACTTACGGCAGAGGGAACTCCAAGCTTTCTGGTCCAAGTAGTTAAGTAGCCAAAATAGCTAAAACGTTGTTGGTTAGAAAATTCAATTTCAAAGTTTTGGCTTTGGTTAGTGGAACAGCCTAGCAATGTATAAAGAATCAAAATAGTTATAAAAAATCTCATTCGTATAAAGCCACATAACGCTTAAGCTAAGCGGGAAACGCGAACGTTTTGCCGCAGCCAGTGAGTGGTTTTCCGATTGAGCTTTTGTTAGGTGCCATAGTACCGCCGAACCTTATTTGACATAAAAAGATATACCGTAATTGCTGAAGGAATTATTGCAAAAAATGCTAGTGCGTAATAGTTAGCAGCTAAAAGTGATGGAGTTAAGATAGCAAGAGCTACTACAACACAATAAAATTGACGAGAAAATTTAAGCCGCCAAAGAAGTGATATCCCTGCCATTGGCATAAAGCTCCCTATTAAAATCAGTGGTACACCAAATCCTCGCTCCCAAATTTGAGGGTACTCCAATATCTCTCCGTTATAAGAAAAGGTTCCAAACATTCCCGGAATTAAAGCTTTGAGCAGCAGTAATATACAAAACAACGCCATACCTGTTAGGACTTTTAAAACTGAGGGCATTTCCTTGAACGAATTGAACATGCCAAGATTTTCAACTCCCACTGTTATGCTTTTCTTTTAATATTTCCATGATTATGTGGGATACTTCTTTTTGTACATCGTCATCGTACCTAATAGATCCGTCTTCCCAAATTTCGTATCTTATATCTCTTTTCTCTAACTCTTCAATTAGCAATACACGCTCTTCGCCATTTATAGTTGAACCAGCTTTCATTGGCTTCGCACAAAATGAAAGAAAAAACGATATTAAAACTACAATCAAATATTTCATAATTAACTATTCATATAACACCGTGCTAAGCGGCAAAAAAGGTTGACTAAAATTAGCGACGAAGGAGCGCAAGCCAACCTTTATGGGGACGCCCCTGAACACTTTGTTATATGCCGGTTTCTTCACACTTTTTGATGAAAATATCGGATAATTCACCTTGCAAAGGTTTGTCAGATTCATCAGAAAGCTTAAGTTCCGATTCTAGCTCTGAGTAACCACTACCATCAATAATTGAAAGTAAAGATGCAATTGAATCTTGAGAAACTTGCTTCATCAACTTAACAATTAACTCGCGTTCACCTTGATTACTTTTGTCGTAGAAAGCTAATAATTCTTTCCAGTAAGGATCTGTGACCTCATTTCTAGGTATCTTTTCCAGCATACTCTTATAGAAAGTAACATTCTCGTTTACTGTACGAGTCAATATTTCATCAACTAAATGTTCAGATTTCACTGGAATCCTTAAGCATCATTTTTTGCGTAATATATGATGCGTTCAATGAGTTGTTTACTACTCTCTGACTTCAAGTCTTGAACTAACTCAGATACTAAAAACACCTCAAGAAAATATTCGTATGTTGATGGAACAATATTAGGCGCACCACCATCTTTTTGCTCTTCAGCGATAACAACAGTTGAGTCTGCCGACCACTTTTTTGAGCTATCGATCCAGATAGTTTCCTCTGAATTCTATTTTTCAATTTGCGCGATAGCTTCCTGCAAAATCACAAAGTTTCCTTAGGCATATAACTTTGGCATAAACGGCACAAACACAGCGAGCGTAGCAAGTGTTTAATGCGCTTGTTATGTCACAATTGGTAGGCAAAACTCAGTTCTCTCAATTGATATTTAGTAACGTCCTCTGATCTATAGCCACCAATACCACTAAATTTCATATTAATAGTAACTTCATCAGTTCCAACGGAGATATTATAGGAAGGGCTACCTAATTCAATTTCTAATGCTTCTTCGACTGCTTTAAAATTCTGCTCGAAAAATGGCTTACCATTGATAGTTAAATTACTTATTTCGTATTTAGTGTTAATGGTATTAGGATACTCAGCTAGTGCTTCAGAAAGACTACCGCCGATACTGACTGCTCTAAATCTGTCTCTAGAAATCAGTAAGCTTACCGATTTGCCGTAAAACAAAAGAGTTCGATTCTTATTAATTCGATAGTAGCCATTTGGCTTACCAAGCGCAGCCTCAACTTCTTTTTGAGAAGAAAGCCATTTAGCACCTAAAAAACCTTCATTTACATTGATATCTAGATTGTCTGCATTAACCAAACTAGGTAGTAAAAAAATAATTAGTACAAATACTTTCAAAAAATCCTCCGTATTACATAACTCTTCAATATGGAGCGCGTGCTGTTTGCGCATCCCAAACCAACTTGTTGGCTGAACATAATTGACTTGTTATGAGTCAATGCCCAACACCTTTAAATCTAGTTTTAGCCCTTGCCGAGTTCTTGCAGCGACATAGATTGCTCTATTAAGCGCATCAACTAATTCTTCTTCTCTAGGAGCAATCTCATGAACCACGTAATGTCCAAAACTTAAGTCATAGAGCTTTTGCCTATCGCTGTTTTTACCTTCAAAAAATGAAAATAACCAGTTTAATTGGTTTTCAATAGATTCAAACAATTGCGGCAGAATAGCTGAACGCTTTTCCCTACACATAATTAGGGCTTGTTATGGCGTAAACCGAATTACCGCGGCTTTGCCGCCACAATCAGTTTGAACAACAACATTGATTAAAATTATTACCCTAGACTAAACCAAACTGCCAGAAAACTGCAACTATTGATAAACGTTACTTTGAACTGATTTTGATAAAACTGGTTTGAGATAAAAGGATTATGAGTTGAATAATACGCTGCCCGATTGTGGAAAAAGCAGTAATTACCTCGGAGAAATACGGAAAATATCAGCCTTTGCGCTAAACAGTAATCTGAAAGGCTAAAGCGCTATAACTTTTAAATAAGGGGCGCAGGCATAATGGCGAAGCCGCCTTGCGTGTTTACGTTCCAGTCCGCGCAGCAAGCGAACTTGATTTTTTGTTAAGTGCCAGCCACTTTCTACTGCCGCCATAACTTTACTGTGCCCAATAAATAAAACGTACCATAAATACAGCATACAATTGAGCTTACTAACCAAAAGGTTATTGAATTTTGATGTACCACAGGGTCTGAAGTTAGAAATGGACCAACTAAGCCTGCGATGCCTCGTAACAAATAAATGGCAGTGATTAAAACTAAACAAGTTTTAAGTAGTGGAAATTTAACGATGATACCTGCACCAGAAAAAGCATATAAGCCCCAACCGGCAAGTATTGAAGTAATAATCAAAGTCACAATTGTTGGATACGGGTCACCCTGCGCAGCGAGTTGAGCCATGCGTTGACCAGCACCAAAAAAAAGATACCAATCTGGACCGCCAAAGATACAACTAATATGAAGCAATGCAGCCAAGATGCTTAGACTGCCGGCGATTATTAGTTCATTATTCCTGCGCATTCAAATTCCTTTTGGCACACAAACCTTAACATATAGGGATTTTAGGAGCGCTTTTTCAGCGACTAAAATTCCCACCCTGATGTTTTTGTTATATGCCGTTTAGCATAAGAAAAAACTGAATTAAACACAATAAAAACAATGAAATAGAAACTTTGAAAGTAATTTTATACTTTTTAGCAAGCTGCTCTGCACTTGATTTATATATGGGAAAGTTTTCAGGCTTACCAAGCAAAATACCGATAAATTGGTCATGATATTCAAAGCCTGAACGCAATGATAAAACGCTATTTTCACCTAGCAAATGTACTTTAAGCCTCACGTAAAAAAACATAAAGATTAAAAAGCTAACAACTAGCAACATAAATGTTAGAAGAGCCAAAACTACTTGAATATTCATAGGCATATGACGCTTAAGCTAAACAAAAAACGCGAGCGCATTTGGGCGAAGTCCAGCAAGTGCTTTTCCGGTTCTTTTGTTTGTTAGAAGTAAATTCTTTAACCATTACTTTGAGTCGTTGATAGGTCACGTTTAAAAACCAAAACAATCAAATAGATTAATGCTATTGGCGGAATGATTGCTGTAAAAAAGCCGATTAAAGAGACTAAAAACGGTGTTTCTGTTTTACGCTTGCCTAAGTAGTAACAAATTACAGCCATAAATAAAGCTAAGACTACTATTAATTCACCGAACAATGTCGCGTTGATATTCATTATCTAAAATTCTCCTTTTACTTTGGTGTTACCCACTAAAAGTGGACATCCTAATTATGCATGACGCGCTTCAAACTCCATTGGACTGACATAGTCTAATGTCGAATGTTGTCGTATGCGATTATAAAATATTTCTATGTACTCAAAGATACTGGATTTCAGA
>NZ_JBDWYG010000030.1:0-1911 GCF_039982535.1 Aliiglaciecola sp. | reverse complement strand
AAAAAGATAGTTATCGCATTGGTTATACTAGTTGCTTTTTCCTGTGTAGAGGATTATAATCCGCCAATCCCGGATACAACGGCCCCAGAAATCACAATAATAGGGGACAACCCGCAAACAATTACCCTGCCCGCTACGTATACGGAGCTGGGCGCAACGGCATTGGATGATATAGATGGGGACATTAGTGATAACATAGAAATTACATCCACGGTAGATATTGATGTCCCCGGGTCTTACGAAGTAACGTATAGTGTTTCAGATGCAGCGGAAAATACTACAAGTGCAATTAGAGAAGTAACAATAGTAGAAGTGGTAACACCGGATAATCCAGATACGACAGCCCCAGAAATTACAATTGTAGGTGACAACCCCTTAACAATTACTGTGTCGAATGAATATACGGAACCAGGCGCAGTTGCATTTGATAATACCGATGGAAACATTACGGACAGCATAGAAATTACGGGCGAGGTAAATGTCAATGTCCCTGGAACTTACGAGGTAACGTATACCGTTTTAGATGCAGCGGAAAATGCTACAAGTGTAATTAGAGAAGTAATAATAGTAGATTTAGATAATCCAGATACGACCGCCCCAGAAATTACAATTGTAGGGGACAACCCGCTAACAATTACCCTGCCCGCTACGTATACGGAGCTGGGCGCAACGGCATTGGATGATATAGATGGAGACATTACGGACAAGATTGAAATTACGGGCGAGGTAGATGTTAACCCTGGAACTTACGAAGTAACCTATACCGTTTCAGATGCAGCGGGAAATGCTACAAGTAGTACAAGAGAAGTAACAATTCTAGCAGAACCAGATACGACCGCCCCAGAAATTACAATTTTAGGGGACAACCCCCTAACAATTATCTTACCTGCGGAGTATACTGAACTGGGCGCAACCGCATTTGATGATACCGATGGAGACATTAGTGATAACATAGAAATTACAACCACAACAGATTTTCTTGTTCCGGGATCTTACGAAGTAACGTATAGCGTTTCAGATGTAGCAGAAAATTCCACAAGCGTAACAAGAGAAGTAATTGTAGAAGAAAATACGTTGTCGAATGGCCTTATTGGTAAGTTTGATTTAAATGGAAATGGAGATGACACAAGTGGGTATAACAATCATGGGACAATTACTAACCGTCCAGAAGGAAATGGAGCAGTCGAACCGACTACAAATAGAGATGGTATGAGTAACTCGGCAATGTTGTTTGTAGAAGAGGAGCAAGGTTATATTCATGTTGAAGACTACGACGCATTAAAACTTGTAGACGGTAATCCAATATCAGATATTTCCATTTCAGTTTGGGTCAAAGCTGATGAAATTCAAACTGAATGGAATGATATCATAAGTAAATGGGATGGACCTGAAAGTGATAATTATGGCTATTACTTAGGATTAACGTCTGGTGAAGAAAATGATTTGAGATGGAATGTATCGAACGCAGCAGTTGAAACTGCAATACCTAAAGGGGTATGGGTTCATATTGTTGTTACTTATGAACATCAAACATCTTCAAAAATCTATTTAAATGGTGAACTTGTAAAACAGATGAATTCTGGTGATGCTGATGCTACTAATATAGGTAGAGGGATTGGCACGGATTATAATGCTAGGTTTAGTATAGGTGGTGCTGTCAGTGGTGAAGGCGGTGGTCAATTCGACGGAGGAATAGATGATGTTTACGTTTATGATAGAGTTCTAACCGAAAGTGAAGTACAACAACTGTACAATAATTAAACATAAGCCTAACAATGGTATACCGTTTGGTTACTAATCTAGAAAAACAATAAAAACTTCGCCCATGTATTATGTATCTTACTACCTGGGCAAAGTTTTAAAAAATTTCATATTTAGTTAATACCCCCAAAAGAATATTAATAGCAACCC
>NZ_JBDWYG010000029.1:0-1426 GCF_039982535.1 Aliiglaciecola sp. | reverse complement strand
TCGCTGCCAGACCTGCAAAATGCAGGCCGTAAACAGATTCTTTTACAAAACAAACAAAAGCCCCGGAACAACCCTCAAAAGTTGCTCCGGGGCTTTTGCGTTCTGAAGCCGTGGCAGTGGAAAAGAAGGTTGCTAATGTTAGAGAATATACTCTAGATAGTATTTGTGCAGGGGAGTAACATTGAGTCTATTTCCCAGTTAGAGGTATCGCCTCGGGCAATTGAACTTTGGGAACGGCTGGAGCCCTTCAGTTTTGATCATCTAGGCTCGAGTTTTATATTTTCAGAACGTCTTGCGCGCAAAAATGGATAGTCTCAAAATTTCTCGGAACGTGTGATCATTGAGTACAAGAGGTTCGCATGTCTTATTGTCTTATCGGGTGATCAACTAACTCCAAGCGATCCGATTGAGCAAGCTTGGCATTTACATCTCACCTATACTCGTAACTACTGGATAAAGTGGTCACAGTTACTCGGAAAATCTATCCATCATAACCCAACAAGTGGTGGAGAAACGGAGGCTGAACAATTTCTTACCAGCTATCAGCGCACTCTTACAGAATATCAGAATACATTTCGAATGAGGCCGCCCGTAGATATCTGGCCTCCTGCTCATAAACGCTTTAATCAGAATGCACAGTTTGTACGACTTGATACATCAAAGTACATAATTTGGAACAAGCCTTGGTAGTGCTGAGGTGCGGGATGATGCGCGAACCAATATTTTCAATTGCCCTTTGCAACGCAGTTTTAATACTAATCTACGCCAATGATGCGTTTGGACACATGCTTGTGGGCGAAGGCGCATCAAGTTTGTTTGGGCACCAATTTACCACTCACCTGTGGTCTACTGTAATAACCCTCGTAATTTTTGCTATCTAGTTGATTGGCGCTGCAATTTACACAATTGTTTTGGAGCCTGACTTTAAAAAAGAACAAAAAAAGCGAAAGCGTACGAATAATGGATGTTCAGCATGTGGCGGTACTGACGGATGTAGCGGCTGCGGCGGGGACCGAAGATACGGACGGCGACTTACCATCCTGAAAAACCCGAACCCATTGAATTTTCAAAATGGTTCGAAAGCTGGATTAGTTATCCAAAACGGATTGAGAAATGGGCACCCAAATTCAAATTTGATCAGATATGTAAAAAGTATATTTAGCTTAAAACTAGAGGCCAATTTTGTACGAAACGAAAAGGATACACCTCCAAATTGAATGAAAAATGCCGAGCAAACTAAGTGAGTAAATCAATTGTCATTTAAGTGATATAATTCAAGAAATTCTATTGACAGCTTATATTGGTTTCCCTATAACGCGCTTCATCGAGAGCGGATGAGCTGCTGGCGACGGGGTCTTGTGCCTTGTAGTTCAGTAATTTAGCGTTTTTGATGGCCCTGAAAGTTAAGCGTTTTGTGCTTACCATG
>NZ_JBDWYG010000028.1:0-1283 GCF_039982535.1 Aliiglaciecola sp. | reverse complement strand
TCCTGCATCATTTCCATCATTTGTTGTTTCTTTTGGCTCATGTCAGCTTTTTTCTGCTGTGCAAAGCCGGAGCTTGCGATCAGCATCAAAGAGAACATGAGTGCAAAAACTACTGTTAAACGTTTCATAATAGTCACCATTTGTTTTGTGTTGGTTTGAAATTAAAATGTATTCGGGTACTTCAAATAAAAAATGCTGTGCTTATAGTTTGCCGATCACTTTTTTCAGGTTGGCGCGCACCTGCTCGGCTATCGGCTGCAGGTTGTCATTGTCAACGGCCTGCATAGACGCCACCGGGTCCACAGCCGAAACTTCTACCGTGCCGTCTTCGTGCTCTTCCACAATCACATTGCACGGCAACATTACGCCAATCTTATCTTCCGCCTGCAGCGCCTGGTGGGCAAAGTGAGGGTTACAAGCCCCTAATATTCTGTACTTTTTAAAATCCACGTCCAGTTTCTTTTTCAGCGTTTCTTTGACATCGATTTCCGTCAGCACGCCAAACCCCTCATCTTTAAGGAGTTCCGTTACATCGGCTATGGCCTGTTCGTACGATCGGTTTGTTGTTTTCGAAGTGAAGTATTTCATGACGTTTAGTCTTTTTTGATTTCCTGGTTCTAAAATACATTTAATATTACTACATGTCAATACAAGTTGTTACGGCTTGTAATATACAATCTAAAACCTTAAATAAACCTTAAATTTTTACTGTTATTTCAGATTACTTGCTTTTTCAGCCATATAACCCAAAAATCAATCTTGTAAATACAGGTATGGCTTTTTAGCATCCTATTATATATATTAGCAGCAAATCGAATTAGTTTTGAAATGGAAAGGTTTATGGAATTACAAGACGGCATACCATTACACAAGCAAATCAGCGACTGGCTGAGCAAACAGATTCAGGATGGCAAACTGAAGAAAAATGAAAAACTGCCCTCCGAAAACGAGTTGAGTGATACCTTTGAGGTTAGCCGCGTAACGGTCAGGCGGGCTTTGCAGACATTGGAAAATGAGCAGCTTATTTATCGCTGCCAGGGGCTGGGGTCGTTTGTCAGCGACCATCGTGCCCATCAGTCGTTCGCACAACTAAAAGATTTTAACGAAGAGCTGGCCGGCTCGGGTTTACAGGCTTCCTCTGAAGTAATCTCCCTGGGACAGGAAAAAGTAAGTGAAGAGATCGCTTCCATCCTGAATGTTAAAGAAGGCGCTATTGTAGTTAAACTTGAACGTGTCAGGCTGGGTAACGGGCAGCCTATCGCTTACGATATTACCTGGCTGCC